>NZ_NKRG01000003.1 GCF_003351105.1 Thermosipho africanus Ob7 | reverse complement strand
AATTGTCCGACTTCAACAACATAAGTTCCTTCTTTGGCGGTGGGACTTACAGGAGTATTGAGTTCTAATTTTATATTACCACCGGTAACGACTTTAGCATCGACTTCGGATCTAAAGCTTTCGAGTTTACCATCAAGAAGTTTCTTAGTGTTAAATTCTGTTGTTCTTGCAATTCTGTCAATTTCTTCTCTTAATTGGTCAAGTTCTGCTTGTATTTGATTTCTATCAACATCAGTGTTTGTATCACTAGCAGCTTGTACAGAAAGTTCTCTCATTCTTTGCAAAATTGAGTGAACTTCAGTTAAAGCACCTTCTGCTGTTTGAATCAAAGAAATAGCGTCTTGAGAGTTTTTAATAGCCATATTGAGACCTTTAATTTGACCTCTCATTTTTTCACTGATAGCAAGACCAGCAGCATCGTCACCAGCTCTGTTAATTCTGAGACCGGAAGAAAGTCTTTCAAGAGTTTTGCTCATAGCCATATTGGTTTGACCAATACTTCTCCAAGCGTTTAATGCACTTATGTTATGATTAATTCTCATATCTTCTCCACCTCCATGTGGTTTTTATTTTTGTCCAAGGCACTCTAAGCTATTTATATTATCGGAAGAGTTAAAAAATTTTTTAGATTTTTTCAAAAAACAAAATTCTTATATTTTTTACTGCATTTATTTTTACTACTTTAAAATCAAATTTAGATAACTCCTTTTTAATTTGACTTGTATTTCTAATAATTCTAAATTCAGGGTTAAAGAAAACTATATCATCTTTATCATCAAAATTTGGTTCAAAATAAATGATTACTCCTTTTTGTATGTGTGATGGTATTATTTTTGAAAAATCATGTTCAACATGAATTGTATTTATTGAAAATAATGCACTGCTTTCTTTTGAATTATTTATTTCGAGCTCTTTTAGTAAGTATTCTGGAACCTCTTCATTTTCGATTATGTATATACTATTTTCATTCAATTCAGCTAGTGAATTAAATATTATTTCATCAGAAATTTTAAATGGCCAATCTTTAATTAGTTTTTTTCTTCTTTTTCTAGCGATTTTTATTGCATCATTTGCAGGATATGGATAAGCATAGTAAAAATTTTCTGTCTTTTTCCATATTCTTATTGGATGAATTATCCCAAATCCAGAAAGTTTTTCACTTATGTTTCTACACCACACTATTTTATCTGAATTTTTCATAAATGTGTAAGTTGAGTTAGGATAAAAGCCATCGTATTCGTACATGCCGAGTTTTAAGTCTGCAATTTTATGATTTTCTTCACAGGCTTTAATGTGGATTGAAAATGCTTTTTCAAAATCTTCTTTTTCTTCGTAAATTTTTGCAAGTCTATAATAATAGAATGGGAATTCATCTTTGTTTTTGATTTCGTTTAAAAGTCTTAGTTTTCTATCAATATCATTGCAATTTATAGAAGCAGCATATTTTGCATAATCTGTGCTTGAAATTAGGTTAAGATATTTTAATTCAACCTCATTAGTGTCAATAGTTAAAATTAATTCTTTGTGCTTTGTGTAATAGTTTAAAATTTCTTCGAAAACTCCATCTATATTTGGATCGAGTCTTGTTTTTAGATCATCAAGTACAGGTTTAATAAAGTTTGAAATATCTTTATTCAATTCAATAGCTTTTTTGTATGATGAAATAGCCGCAGAAAAATTGGAAAGTTTTAGATATATATCACCAATTAATGAATATATGATTCCTTGTATGTCATCTGGAAAATTCTTCCTAATACTTGCAAGTAGTTTTAATAATTTTTCTTTTGAACCGTTAAAATATTTAAATAAAAACAATACCTCATTCAAAGTTTTTATATTGTTTTCAAAATCATTTTTAAATATAAATTCTAGAAGAAAATCTCCACCGTGTTTTTCGGATTTTATAACAAAGTTTTGAAAATCAGTTTGTACAAATTTTTCTAAAAGATTTACATCTATCTTTATATTGTTGTCCAAAAACTTAAAAGCGGTTTTCCAAATATCGATATTAATATTATTTTCAACTAAAACATTTAAGATATATTCGTAGGAAGATTTTATGCTTTTTAGAAAATCAATGTCGTTTATTTTTAAGAGTTCTTGTAAAATAATATTGATTAGTCTTTTAATATTTTCTCCCGTTGTTTTTGCAAATTCTATTGTTTTTCTAAGATAATATTCAAAGTTTTTTTTATCCTTATTTTTTAGGAAGTATTTTGTAATGATTGCGTTTGCAGCCCCTTTATGCTTAAAGCCTATAACAGTCCATTCAAATTCTTCAGGGTGCTTTTCAGCATACTCAATTTTTTCTAAAAATAGTTTTGCATATTTATATTGGCTTTCAAGATCGTCTTTTTTTTCGTAAACTCCTGTTAGGCCGTAATAAGGATCAGGATATTTTGGAACAGCTTCTATTGCTTTGTTAAATAAATTTTCTGCAAGTTCTAGATTTTCTTTATTTAATGCATCCATTCCGAATAAAAAGAGAAATTCAAGACCTATTGCAGGAATTTGGCCTATTTTTTCTATCTCTTTTAGTGTTTTCCATCCAACTTCTATTTTTCTATTTTTGTATTTTGATATATTCTCAGTTTTGTAAAGTTGGACTAGGTAATAGATTTTTTCTACAGGATTTAAATCTTTATTTTCAAGATGCTTTAATATTAGAGTTCTTGTTCTATTATATTTTTGCATACGAAGTTTTCTTGTCCAAATGTATCCATAGTGGTATACTGTAAATGGAGCGTTTATAACTTTTCCTTTGTATACTGGTTGATTATGTACTATATTTTTGTAATATACTGTACCATTCCTAAAAAGTCTTGGAGTAGAGGCTATCTCAGTTTTTTTAAAGTCCCAGTCAAGATAGCTTAAAGTGGGCAGATATACTGTATTTACATCATTCGGGAGATTTTCTAAGAAATTTCTTATCCCTTTAAAGTCTTCTTTGACTTCTTCGTCGGCGTCAAATATGAGGACCCATTCACAAGTTGGATATTTTAGTGACTGATTTCTTGCCTTTGAAAAATTTCCTTCCCAAGGATGAAAATAAAGTTTATCAGTGTATTCTCTTACTATTTCAGGAGTTTTATCTGTTGAGCCGGTATCAACTACCACAATTTCATCAGCAATATCTTTAATACTTTCTAAAGCCCTTCTTATGTTATGCGCTTCATCTTTTACTATCATTGCAACGGAAAGAAGACATTTTTTCATAAAATCACTCCCTGAGTTTTTGTATTAGTTTTTCTTCAACATTTTTTGGAACCCATCTTGAGATATCTCCTCCAAAATATGCTACTTCCTTTACAAGACTTGATGAGATAAATGAATATTTTTTATCAGTCATCAAAAATACAGTGTCGGTATGTGGACACATTTCTTTATTTGCCATAGCCATTTGAAGTTCATATTCAAAATCAGTAACAGCACGAAGACCACGTATAATTACATCAATTTTATTTTTTTGAAGATAATCAATTAAAAGTCCGTTAAAATAATCAACCTTTATATTTGCTATATCTTTAGTACATTCTTTTATCATTTCAATTCTTTCTTCAAGACTAAAGGTGTATTTTTTTCTTTTGTTTTCCATAACTACAACAAAAACTTCTGAAAAAATTTTTGAAGCTCTTTTAATTATGTCTAAATGTCCAAAGGTTATTGGATCAAAAGAACCAGGATAAATAGCCTTCAAAATGATCACCCTCCATGTGTTGGATCAACTTCAAAGAATGCGGTAAATTTAGGATCAAATAAGAGAGTAACAGTACCAATAGGTCCGTTTCTCTGTTTTCCTATAATGACTTCTGTTTCGTGTGGATCAAGTGTTTTTTCTTTTTTATAATATTGTTCTCTATATAAGAATAAAACCATATCAGCATCTTGCTCTATTGAACCAGACTCTCTTAGATCACTCAGTCTTGGTCTTTTATCTTCACGCTGTTCAACAGCACGAGAAAGTTGCGATAAAGCAATTATAGACACGTCAAGTTCTCTAGCAAGAAGTTTAAGAGACCTGGAAATTTCAGATATTTCTTGTTGCCTGTTTTCTCTATATGATTTTATGCTCATCAATTGAAGATAATCTATAAAAATAGCTTCGATTCCATATTCTTTTTTCATTCTTCTTGCCTTTGCACGAAGTGATCTTGGATCAAGATTTGCTTCATCATCGACTATTATATTTGCTTTGTAGAGCTTACCAGTTGCAGTCAAGAGCCTTTGCCATTCTTCATCACTCAATGTTCCACGTCTTATTTTTTGAAGTTCAATTAATGCTTCCATTCCAAGGAGCCTTTGTGCGAGCTGCTCTTTGCTCATTTCAAGGCTGAAAATGCCAACAGGCGCTTTTGCGTGTAATGCCATGTTTTTTGCTATATTAAGTGCAAATGCTGTTTTACCAACACTGGGTCTTGCTGCCAAGATTATAAGATCAGATTTATGAAATCCTGATGTCATTTCGTCTAGTTTTTTAAAACCTGTTGGAATACCAGTAATTAAGCTAGTTACACCATCTTTTACCTTTGTTCTTAAGTTTTCGAGGTTTTCAAAAACTTCGTGCAAAATAGTGTCCATCGAAAGGTAAGTTTTAGAAGTTTTCGATTCAGCTATTTCAAAAATTACTCTTTCTGCATTATCTAAAATATCGTCCACATCTCTATCAGACATGGCATCTTCTACTACCTTGGATGCGGCGTTTATAAGTGCCCTCAAAACGGATTTATCCCTAACAATTTGTGCATACATCTCTGCATGTGCGGATGTTGGTACTATATCTGCAAGTTGTGCAACATAAATTTCTCCGCCTACCATTTCAAGTTTTCCCTTAGTTTTAAGGCGGTCACAAATTGATATTACATCAATTGGAATACCCTCATCGTATAGTTCTTCTATGGCCTTGAATATTTCGGCATGCCTTGGATCGAAAAAATCTCTTGAGCTAACAATTGAAATAATGTTTTCAATTGTTTCGGGATCTATTAATATACTACCTAATATAGCTTGTTCAGCTTCTATACTGTGTGGAGCATTTTTCATACTTTTCCTCCTTTGTTCGAAAAAGATTATACCATAAAAATAAAGCCCCAGATTTTTCAATCTGGGGCCTATTTCTTGGAAAATGGTTCCAAGGGGGGATAGGGGGTCGCTGCTCTGTTTATAAGATAACATAGCAATTGTTACATCTCAACACATTAAAAACAAAGATTAGGTTAAAAAGGTTAAGATTAAGTAATATAAAGCGTTTTCTTAAAATGTTAAAATTCTGATATTTTTCCATGTTTTTTATAAAAAATTCAATAAAACTCCTATTATCTTCATTAATAAATACGTTAACATATTTATCAGAGAGAAAAACTATTTTGAAAATTGGTTAACAATATCAAATAATAGTTTTGTTGCTCTAACGTCATCTTCGTTATACATTAATATTTCGTTTAGTATTGCTTTATCTTTTGATTTTTTGTATTCTTCAAATTTTTGTATGACGCTGCTCCCATTTAAATTTGTTCTCCACTTAAATCCAAAATATTTTGCCAGAACTTTAAGCGAGTAAGAAATTGTTGGTATTGCTAAACTACTGGATATTATTTTGTATATATCAATAAATTCAAATTTTACTTTATTTTTCACTTTGTATTTTGTAGCAAGCTTTTTGATTTGAATTGGTTCATAATTAAAGTAATGGTAAATTGGAGCGTTTTGTTTTTTTAAAAAGTCTATTAGCTGCAGAAAAGTTTTTTCTTCATCTTCCCTTTTAAATGAAAAAAATGGAATATATTCATTATCTTTTAAAATTCCAAACAAAAAGTGAAAATCATGGTAGCTTTCAATATCTAAGAATATTCCGTTTTTTAATTTTTCAACCTTTGAGATTAAAATAGGCTTATTTTCAATAAAAGCGGTTGCTTGCAGTATTAATCTTTTCCCTTTTTCTCCAAATATATTCTCAACTACATCTTTGTTTTTTATTAGATCATCTAATGTATAAATGTTATGCTCAAATAATTTTTCCAGTTTTGCACTACCAATTCCACGAAGCAGTGAAAGATTTTTTTCTTTAATTAAAATATTTGTACATTCAAGGTTATATTTACAAAATTTACATTCAGGATTTATTCTGGGGCTTATTTCTTTGTAATTTTTTAATTCTTCAACTATATCAATAAAATCTTTTAGATATTTTTCCCAGGGCATTGTTACGTTGTAATATTTGCTTTTAAAAATAACATTTATTTTCTTTTCTGTGTGTTTTGAAAAAATATACCCATATGCAGCAGATTCTATGTAATGATATTGGTAGAGTTTTTTACCATTTCTATGAGAAATAATATAAATTTCAATGTTATTAGAAATTACTTCTACATTTGAAGCAATAAGCTTAAAATTAAAAAGTTTTGTAGACAAAACTCCCTTTTTAATTTTTCCACCGGTTTTAATTACTTTTTTCGTCTTTTTTTCAAGATAAGGATCAAGAAAAACTTCTTCTTTTGATTCGTTAAGAAATTTTTTTGGGCAGAATAACAGACTTCTGATTTTTGAAACGCAAAATTGCATTATATCCTCCAATCTAAAAAATATTTCAAAGATAATTATATCACTATGTGTTATAATTTTCTTGGAAAAATTAGGGGAGGTGGAAAAATGGAGTTTATTAATCCAAGCAATGCACCAAAGGCAGTAGGACCTTATTCAATAGCTGTAAAAAGTAATGGCTTTGTTTTTGTATCTGGACAGCTCCCAATAGTTGTTGAAACGGGTGAATTGATAAAAGGGGATATAAAACGTGCAACGGAAGTTATTATAAAAAATATGGATAATATATTAAAAGAAGCAGGAAGCAGCCTTGATAAGTTGGTTAAAGTTAATGTGTATATAAGGGATATGTCAAAATTTTCTGAATTTAATGAAATATATGAAAAGCTATTAAATGGTCACAAACCTGCAAGAGCAGTCGTTGAAGTTTCAAAGCTACCAAAAGATTCGGATATAGAGATAGAGGCAGTAGCGGAGGTATAATGTTGAAAAACTTGTATAAATTATTATTAAAAGCATACGGTAGTGTTGGGAAGTGGTGGCCAGGAACTTCTGAAGAAATAATTGTTACTGCGGTTTTAACTCAAAATACGAATTGGAAAAATGTTGAAAGAGCAATTGAAAATATTTATAAAAATAAAACTAAAGAAAAATTGCTTGAGTATTTGTATGAATTGCCAGTTGACTATTTAGCAGAGTTAATTAAACCGGCTGGGTTTTATAACTTAAAAGCAAGGCGTTTAAAAAATTTACTTTCATTTCTCAAAGAATATGATTTTGACCTTTCTAAGATAAAAAGATTGGAAAATCTTCGTGAAAAGCTTTTGAAAATAAATGGAATCGGCAAAGAAACAGCCGATTCCATTTTACTCTATGCACTTGAAATACCAGTTTTTGTTGTTGATGCTTACACAAAAAGACTTTTAAAACGAATGTATGGTATTAACCTGTCAGATTATGATAGTGTTCAAAATCTTTTCTACGAAAATTATCCTAAAGATGTCAAATTGTTCCAAGAACTTCACGGGTTAATTGTTGAACACTCAAAAGCGGTTTGTAGAAAAAATCCCATTTGCAGTGAGTGTAAAATTTCCGATAATTGTAAAAAATCTATTTAACATCGCCTCTTCTAACAAATTGCAAAGTAGTGGTTGCTACAAAGAATGATGCTATTGAAAAGTAAAGTAGCGAGTCGTATCCTAAGATGTCTATAAAAAATCCTGCAAGTGGAGGTGCAATTATATTTGCACTCATAGAGAAAAAGTAATAAAGTCCGGTGTAACCACCCAGTTTTTCTTCGGTTGTCATATCTACTACTGTAGGAAGTGAATTTACATTAACCATTCCCCAACCTATTCCACCAAGTGCAAAATAGATAAATAATAAACGAGTTACAAGACTTGTATTGTTTATCATATTTACGCTTGCAATTGATAAGATCGAGATAAGTATTACTATAGCAAGACCAATGGTCATAGTCTTTTTTCTTCCTATCTTTGCTCCGATAAAACCTGCAGGAATGGAAAAGAGCATAAATGTTAGAGAGAAGAAGCCTAGTATAAATGCTCCTGTGCTTTCACTAATTCCTATTCTAAACTTTGCATAACTTGTAAAGAAAGTCTCAAGAGCGTTATATCCAATAAACCAAAAGAGTATGGAAAGTAGAATCATCAAAAGACTTTTTTCTTTTGACAAAAACACTTCCTTTAGATTTACTTTTAACTCTGAAAAACTTTTTGAAAAGACATTGTCTATTTTCTTTTTCTTTCCTTCTTTAATTTTGTACTTTTCATCTTCCTTTATAAATATTACAACAAGCATTAATGCAATTAACATTATTAGTGCACCAAGCCAAAATGGTAAAGCATAGTTTTTGTCGTATAATGGTTTTCCTGCAAAATACGCAAGAAGTGCGCCAAGCCCGCCCATGAAGTTAATTACACCGTTTGCTTGACTTCTATACTTTGGTGGAGTTATATCAGGCATGAGAGCTATAACTGGAGATCTAAATAGGGCCATGAAAAAGTTCATAAAGATAATATTTAACATAAAAAACCATAGAAGGTGCATTTCTCTAGCAAATGGAATTAGGGAGAAAAACATAGCACCAAGTGGCGCACCAATAAGGATATAAGGCATACGCCTTCCAAATCTTGTTCTTGTTTGATCGCTTAATACGCCGATAAGAGGCAACATAAATATGGCAAAAATATTGTCGATAGTCATTACAAAACCGATGCTGGTTGATGAAAGGGAAAAATCTTTTAAAAAGATAGGGACATAAGCATTATAAAGTGGCCAGACAATACTTATTCCGAAAAACCCAAAACCTAGTAAGAACAGCTTTTTATAGTTTTTCACACAATCCCCCCTTTGAAAAATTCTATATTATTATATCACAGCTGTGATATAATAATTGTAAATAAGTAAAAAGAGGTGAAAATTATGCTAAATGTAGCTTTAATTGCCCATGATAACAAAAAACTTGACCTAGCAATGTTTGTCAAAGAGTGGAAAAATGTCTTTGAGAAATGCAACCTTTATGCCACAAAGAGCACTGGAAAGATTATTGAACAAAAGATAGGCTTAAAAGTTACAAAGCTTGAGTCAGGCCCGTACGGAGGAGATTTACAAATTGGTTCACTTATAGTGAATGGCGAGATTGATTTTGTTATCTTTTTAAGAGATCCGCTTACCGCACAACCTCATGAACCAGATGTTTCAGCACTTTTGAGGGTATGTGATGTTCACAATATTCCACTTGCAACAAATCTTGCTACTGCAGAAGGGTTAGTTTTAGAGATAAAAAGAAAACTTGAAGGAGGAAAATGATGGTATTTGTTTTCGATATAGATGGAACACTTTTAAAGAGTGATTATACAGTTTCTCAAGAAACAGTAGATGCGATTAAAAGTCTCGAAAGAAATGGCCATACAGTAATATTTGCAAGTGGTAGAATGCTTGTTTCGGTAAAAAAGTTTTTGAAGAAATTTTTTGGAAAAGATTTTCCAGTTATTGCATACAATGGTGGAATGGTATGGATACCTGAAAAAGGTGTGGTATTTGAAAAAAGCGTGGATTTTGACTCAACGAAGAAAATAATAGATTTTTTAAGAGGAAAATCTTTACATAGACAAATATATGTTGATGATAAATTATATGGAGAAGAGGATAATGAATATATAAAGTCTTATGCTAGACATGCAGATGTAGAATATTTTATAGTAGAAGATCTAGTAAAACTATCAAAGGAAAAACTTCCCACCAAAATTCTTTCCATTGCAGATGAAAAAGTACTAGATAATGTTAAGGATGAACTTGATAAAATGAATTTAAACGTTGATATATTTAAAAGCATGAATATATTTTTAGATATAGTTCCAAAAAATGTAAATAAGGCTGAAGCCTTAAAGTATTTAATAGATAAGTTAAACTGCAGAGATCAAAAGATAGTGGTTTTTGGTGATAATCACAACGATATTGGAATGTTTAAAATAGCTGATTTTTCAGTGGCAGTAGAAAACGCTGTTGAAGAACTTAAAAAGGAGGCAGATTATATTGCGCCATCGAATGATGAAGATGGTGTTTATGTTGCTCTTTCTAATCATTTTTCAGACATTATTTCCGGCTAACATTGCAAAAATACCTTTAAATGATATTTTAAAAGATGTTTCACTTTTGTGCCTTGGAAGTCTTGGTGATCTTACTCTTTCGTATGATGCAGGACTTGCGGCAGGTTATCTTTTAAAACAGCAAGGATATGATGCGTATGTCGTTGGTACTTTAGATACATTAAGTAAGGATGACAAAGATCCTTTAAATAGAGTAAATGTTTCTGCATTCATTACAGCTCATGTATATTCTCTTTTTGCAAGAGGACTTGCAACGGCTGGAATAATCCCAATATTTGATGGTACAATACTTGATAAGGAAGTTGTTGTGTCTTTAAACACTAGGGATGCAACTTATCCAATAGTTGTTGACAGTGAAGTGAAAAAAAATTTATTAAGTGAGTTAGGCTATAACGGAAGTGTATTTTTAAGTAATGAGATTGGAAAATATATAGATGGTATAAAGTTATCTTGGAAAATAACAAATGTTGATGTGGAAAGTATAAGAAAGAAAATTCTAAAAAATTCAATTGTTAAGCTTTCAGACGAGAAAGAAATACATATAAATCAGCCGTTTGTTGAATCAGGACTTTTAGTTTTTTCAAATGATCCAGAGATTTTAAGATTTGCTAAAGATATATTGGATGGATATGAGAACGCACTTGGAAGAAGGCCTTGGTGAGAAAAATAATGGGAGGTGGATTTTGTGTGGGTATACATTAAAAATCTGAAGGATCATATTGGAAAAGAAGTGGAGCTTAGAGGTTGGGTTTGGAGAAGTAGAAGTAGTGGAAAAATTGCATTTATTAATATGAGGGATGGTACAGGAATAGTACAAGTGGTTGTTGAAGCATCTTCAGTTGATGAAGAAACTTTTAAAAATGCAAGAAAACTTAGAATGGAATCATCTCTGATTGTTAGAGGAACGGTGAAAAGTGAAGAGAGGGCACCAGGTGGAGTAGAGATTCATGCAAAAGAGGTAATTCCAGTTCAAATTCCAACTGAGGATTTTCCAATTAATAAGCCTGATCATAGTATTGATTATCTGATGGAACACAGACACTTATGGCTCCGCTCTAGAAGGCAGATGCATATTTTAAATATAAGGGATGCAGTTTTAAAAGCTATTAGAAAATTCTATTGGGAAAATGATTTTGTTCAGGTTGATACACCTATTTTCACTGGTGCAATCGGTGAATCTGCAGGTAACCTTTTTGAGATAGATTATTTTGACTATGGAAAGGTATATCTTGCACAAACTGGGCAGCTTTATTTAGAGGCTGCATGTATGGCTCTTGGAAGAGTATTTAATTTAGGGCCAACATTTAGGGCTGAAAAGTCAAAGACAAGAAGACACCTTATAGAATTTTGGATGAATGAAGCCGAGGTTGCATATTTTGAGCATGAGGATAATCTTAAATTGCAGGAAAATCTTGTTAGCTATATAGTAAAATACGTTCTTGAAAATGCAAGAGAGCATCTTGAAGCTTTAAATAGAGACATTTCAAAACTTGAAAAGATTGAACCACCTTTCCCAAGGATTACTTATACAGAGGCTGTTAAAATGCTCCAAAAGAAAGGATACGATATTGAGTGGGGAGACGATTTTGGTGGAGATGAGGAAACGGAGATAGCAAAGCAATTTGATAAACCTGTATTTGTAACACATTATCCAAGAAAGGCAAAAGCATTTTACATGCAGCCAGATCCGGATAACCCAGATGTTGTATTGTGCGATGATTTGATAGCGCCTGAAGGATATGGTGAAATAATAGGTGCTTCACAAAGAATTCATGATTACGATCTTTTGGTTGAAAGATTGAAAGAATTTAACCTTCCTGTTGAATCATACGATTGGTATTTAGATTTAAGAAAGTTTGGATCGGTTCCTCACAGTGGGTTTGGACTTGGTGTTGAAAGGACAATTGCATGGATAGCTGGTCTTGAACATATTAGAGAGGCTATAGCATTTCCTAGAACTTTATATAGGGTGCATCCATAAATTAAAGGGGGAAATCCCCCTTTAATTTTACCATTAAAGCATATAAACTTCTTTGTATTTTTCGCTTACATAGTCTATGAAATACTGTGGATTAAGTGTTTCGCCAGTTACCATCTTTATTAATTCCATTGGCTGATATACCTTTCCCTTCGAATGAATTTTTTTTCTGAGCCAGTTTAAAATGGGTTTAAATTCTCCATTTTCAACTTTTTGGTAAAAGTCTGGAATATCTTTTTTCATTTGTTTAAATATTTGTGCTGCATAAAGATTTCCCAGCATGTACGATGGGAAATATCCAAATGAGCCGTGTGCCCAATGAACGTCTTGGAGTACTCCTTCGCTGTCATTTTTAGGTGAGATACCTAAATATTCTTTCATCTTTTCATTCCAAATTAAAGGTAGTTCATCGACATTTATTCTGTCGTTAATTAATGCTTCTTCTATCTCAAACCTTATCATAATATGAAGGTTGTATGTTACCTCATCAGCTTCAGTTCTTATTAGTGATCTTTCTACCTTGTTTATTGCTCTCCAGAAATCTTTTATATCAATTTTCTCAAATCTGGGGAAATATTTTACAAATTTTGGATACATAAATTTCCAAAATTCAAAACTTCGCCCGACAATATTCTCCCAAAATCTTGATTGACTTTCATGTATTCCCATTGAAGCACCATCACCAATTGGAAGTTCTCTATATTCTTCTGGAATTCCAAGTTCGTATAACGCATGGCCACACTCGTGAATTGTACTAAATATAGAATTTTTTATATCAAATCTATCAAATCTTGTTGTGATCCTAACATCATTGTGAGATATTGAAATTGTAAATGGGTGAGCTGAAACATCAAGTCTTGCAGAATTAAAATCATAATTTAGAGCTTTTAAAAGTTCTTCTGAAAATCTTTTTTGCAAATTTTCATCGTATTCGCCCTCTAAAATTTCAGTATTTGGCTCTTTTCCTTGACTTAGTTTTTCTAGGAATTCAACAAGGAAACTTCTAAGTGGGGGGATAATTTCATTAAGCTGTTTTGTTTTTAAGCCAGGTTCATATTGGTCGAGGAGTGTATCATATTTATTTTCTTCATATCCAAGGACTTCTATAACTTTTTTTTCAAGTTCTACAACTTTTTTTAAGTTGGGTTTAAATAAGTTGAAATCTTTTTCTTTTTTTGCATTTTGCCATGCTTGTTGAGCCTTTGAAGTTTCTATTTGAAGTTCTACAAAAAGCTCTTTTGGAATTTTTTTCATTCTTTCGTATTCTTTTTTTACCAACCTTAATATGGCTTGTGACTCTACATCATTAGGCTGGGCTTTTTCAATTAGCTCTTGAGTTTTTTCTGATATAAATTGTTCAAAGACATAGCCTGATATTTCACCAATTATTTGTGCTCTCTTTTCTACTGCATTTGGTGGCATGTAGGTTTCCATATCCCAATGAAGAAGCGAAAGTGCACTTTCAAATTTTGAAAGTTTTTTAAGATGATTTTTTAACTCTTGCATATAATCCCTCCAATTAATGTATGTTTTTATACATTTCTGATTGCTCAATTAAGCTTGTAAAACCGGTATTTTTTAGTGCAGAATAAAGGGGGTCATTTTCCGGAACGGAAGTTGCAGAAATTATTTTACAATTTGTTTCTCTTACAAGGTTGTCAACAGCAATTTTTGCAAAAATTTCCCATTCATCATTATGTTTAGTTCCCAAATCTACTATGTATGTGCTATTATCCTCGTTTTTACCCCATACCAAATATCCTTCTTTTCCGTTGTGAACTAGCTTTACATAATTGTATCTTCCATCGGCTAATAATAAAGTAATTGGTTCTCTTTGCCAATTAGTGGTTCTGCCGGAGATTTCAAGATTTAGTGATAAAGTATAGACGTACCTTGGTTCAACTTTTATTGCTCTATATTCAATACTTTCAGTTTTTAAATCTTTGTTTACAAGCAAATGTAATTTTCTTTTTTCTCTAAATCCATGCTTTTCATAAAATCTATACGCTCTTTTGTCTTTAGTTATAACTTCCAGTAGGATTTTTTTGATACCTTTCCATTTTAGATAATTTGTTGCGTGCTCCAAGATAAATGAGGCTGTACCTGTACCTCTTTCTTCTTTTACAACTCCCATTGCATCTATTCTTGCACGGTCTCTTCTAATACTGTTTACAATAAATCCTACGGGTTTTTCACCTTTGAAAAAAATAAAACTATCTTCAAGTGAAATAGAATTTTCCCTTGCGTCAAGCTGAAAATTTATTACGTTCCAATTTACTGGTACAGTATAGTCTTCGAAAACTTTGTTAACTAAGTTTACAAAATCGATTAAAGAATACTCATTTAACGTAAGTATTTTGAGATTCATCTTATCCCCCCTTGGAATAAAACTCTAAAATGCTTTTGACCATATTTTCATCGATTATTCCAATTACCGCAACATTTTCCATACCTGTTGCTTTTGATATAGTTTTTTTATCGGAAAATTCAATTAAAGGAACATTTGAAATATCGCATCTTATTTTAATATCTTTTTTTACTCTTTCTCCTGTGTCTTTTGCTATGATTATTAGCTTATTTTTTAGTTTTGGGTTTTTTATATAATCCCTTATATTATCTTTCCCATATACTAATTTTTTTGCTTTTGATGCAAATCCAAGGAGCGTGAGTATTTTTTGTTCGTTCATTCTTACACCTCCATTGTATCTGAATCCACACAAGCATAAGCATTGTGATTATGAATAGATTCAAAACTTTCAACTTCGACTTTAAACCATCTAATTTTCTTATTTTCTTTTAATGAGAGCGCGATATCCCTTGCGACATCTTCTACAAATTTTGGATTTTCATATGCTTTTTCAGTAACATATTTTTCGTCAGGTCTCTTGAGAAGGGTAAATAGCGGCACACTTGCAGAACTTTCTGCTAATTCTATCAAGTCTTCAAACCAAATAAGTTCACTTGTTTCAACTTCAATTCTTGCAAGAGCCCTCTGATTGTGGGCATTATATTTACTTATTTCTTTTGAGCATGGGCAAAGTGTTTGAATGGGGACTTCTACAACGATGTAGAATTCACATTCCTCGTTTGTATCATATGCCTTAAATCCACATTTGTATTCCATGTAGCTTTCAATTTTTGTTACCGGGGCCTTTTTTTGTAGAAAGTAAGGAAACATTATTTCTATAGAAGCGCTTTGGGCTTTAAGTGTCTTTTTTAGATCATCTAAAATTGCCTTTATGTTTTTTGGATCGATTTTAAGGTGAAATTTGTTTAATACTTCTAAGAATCTGCTCATGTGTGTGCCACGAAAATCTTTTGGAAGGTCAACATACATATTTATTTCAGCTATAGTATGTTGATTTTTATTTTTTTTGTCTAAAACGACAACGGGATATTTTAAGTTTTTAATACCTACGTGTTTTAATGGTACATTTCTTTCATCTCTTTCGCTTTGAACGTCTCTCATAACTACTTCCTTTCTAATAGATATTTTAATTCATCTAAATTGTTGTTTTCTATATATTCTTTAAACCTAAGATCTTTATTTACGTACATTTCATATGCTTTATTTAATTTTTGTAAATATTCAAGTCTATTATCTAAACTTTTTAAATGAAAAAATGTCAGCAAAAACAAAAAGGCAAAAATGGTTGCAAGAATTAGGTAAAATCTTTGCATAATCTCACCTCTATTTTTGTTTATTTCAACACAATTATATAACATCTTGGCGATTTTTATTAGTTAACTTTCCTTTTTTATTTTAACATAATTTGTGTTAAAATAATTTAAGAAAGAAAATTGTGAGGAGGGATTTGATGTTAAAACTTGCTATACAGAGGTCCGAACTTGAAAAAAAGATTTCTGTTGCCGCCCAAGCAGTGGGTTCAAAGACAGTGGATCCTATTTTACAATGTTTGTTGTTTAAAGTTGAAGATAATTCTTTAAATATTTATTCTACTGATATGCAGACATTTGTTGTTTCAAAACTTAATGTACCTGAAGTGGAAGGTTCAGGACAATTTGCGGTTGATGCAAAACTTTTGGAAGAAATTGTAAAAAATGTTGATAATGATCAAATTATCTTGAATTATGACAATGGTAAATTAAATATTAAAAGTGGAAAGAGCTCTTTTAATATAGCAACTTATTCTGAACCAGAAAAATTTCCAAGTATTGAATTAGAAAACACCGGTATAAAATTTGAGATTGAAACTTCTATTTTGCAAGAAATGATTGATCGAGTAATCTTTTGTGCATCTACTGAAAGTGCTATGAGGGCGCTTAATGGGGTGTACTGGGAATTAAAAGATAATTATTTGCGACTTGTTGCAAGTGATGGTTATAGACTTGCTCTTGTTGAGCAGAAAATTACAGTTAATTCAGATATTGATTTTATTTTGTCATTAAAGAGTATGAAAGAATTAGAAAACCTAATTAAGGAAACAGATGAACCAGTTTTGACCATAAATTTTGATCACAAAAAACTTGCTGTTAATGCCGGAGATGTAACAGTTATAATGAGGGTTGTAGAGGAAGTATTCCCTGATTATAAGCGCGTGCTTCCAAAAGCATTTAAATCTAGGATAGTTTTTAATAAAGATCAATTTTTGGAGAGTTTAAAAAGAACAATGATCATTGCAAAGAGGGGAACAGACAAAGTTCAGTTAAAAGTTTTGGATGATACATTGGAACTCAGTAGTCAAAGCCCCGAATATGGAGAAGTAATAGAAGAAATTCCTATTGAAAAAGAAGGAGAGGACATTACAATTAATTTCAATCCAAGGTTTTTAAATGAAGCGGTTAAAAAGATTGAGGAAGAAGAAGTTGTTTTTAACTTTGTTGATGAACTTAGTCCAATGCAGATAAATTCTAAAAATGTTGGGGAATATCTATATATAGTTTTGCCTGTTAGGGCATAAGGAGGAGTTAAAAAGTGAAAAAAGGCTTTACTTTAATAGAACTTTTGATTGTTTTAGCTGTTATTTCTGCATTACTATCTGTTGCAACTCCAGTTGCTTTAAGATCTGTGGCCAAAGCCAAGGCAACTCAAGTTGCAATGAATTTAAGGAATGTTGATAGTGCTCTTGAACAGGCTTTACTTTTATATCCTGACGAGTTTAATCCTACAGCATTGTCAGGAAAAAATATACTTTTTGAACTTTACAATAAAGGATTTATTAATGTTGATTTATCTACAAAAGGATATCAGGTAGTTTATGATGATAAAGATAAAAAATATCTGATAAAGTATACTAATAATGATATTGATCCGATACTTGTAAAAAGTGCATATCCTGCAGTAAAACAAAACGATGACGGCGAATTGTACGTGGAGGTTAATTTGCAATGATAGAGCTTTTTAGTGTAAGTAAAAGATACAAAAAAGATTGGGTTGTCAAAGATATTAACTTTTCAGCTTTGGATGGAGAGGTTATTGGGATTATTGGTAGGAACGGTTGTGGGAAAAGTACGATTTTGAAAATGGTTGCTGGAATAATAAGGCCAACACGTGGTAAAATAAAACTCAATTCTAATTTGATATCTTATATTCCTGAAAAACCAGTTCTTATCCCTGAATTAACACTTGAGGAAAATATTGGCTACTTTGCAAGTATACGTAATGTTAGCAAGGAAAAGATAGATGAAGAAATAGAATATTTTCAGCTATCATCACATTTAAAGAAAAGACCCATGGAGCTGTCAAAGGGCTTGCAGCAAAGGTTATCGATGGCGATAGCACTCTTGATTGATCCTGATATAGTTCTTCTTGATGAACCAACTAGTGGTCTTGACGCAGAATCAAAAAAACTGATTTTAAATAGGATAAAAGAATTAAAGATGAATAAAAAAACAATATTGTATGTGACCCATGATGATGAGGAGATCGAAAAAATTTGTGATAAAGTGTTAATATTAAACAAAGGTGTAAAGGTATTCTTTGGATCAGTTGAAGATTTTTGGATGAAGTATGAAAGATTTGTTTATGTTACCCTTGCAAAGGATAAAGAAACAAAACTTGTGAGAATAGAAGATTTAAAAAATTTTGAAGATATAGTTCATATCAGAAGTGTTGGGATTAGAGAATATTTGGGAGGATTAGAGAATGGAAAGTAATGAAAAGACTTTAAAGTTAACAAGAATTTCTGACGAGGAATTAAAAAATTTTTTAGATATGAAATTTAAAGATTTTTCTGCTGAAGAGGTAAATTTTGATTTGTTTAAAGATGAAGTTAACACACTAACCTTTCAAATTGAATTTAAAGGGGATAGTGCTGGAATTGCACAATTTTACAACATAGATTGGGTTAATAGAAGTGCTTGTATAAGGATTTTTTGGGATGAAGCTATTGAAAATGATGTTGAAGTTAAAGTTGTAAGGTTGATGTTAAAATATGCTTTTGAAGTTTTGAATTTAAATAGAGTTTATTCAAAGGTGGTCGAATATAAAAAAGATACTATTTCTGTATTAAAGAAATGTGGATTTTTACAGGAAGGGATGGAACGTCAGGCAAAGTTTTTCAAAGGAAAGTATTGGGATGTGTTGAGATTTTCAATGCTTTATGAAGATTATTGGAGAGCAATAGAAGATTTAAAATAGGCCAAAATCGGCCTATTTTTTTTGAAGATATGTTATAATTATCTCAGGGTGGTGTTAATATGAAGAAAATGGCAACTTTTTTTGATGAAGGGGATAAAGGGATTGTTTGTAGACTTTGCCCTAGACATTGTTTTTTATCTGATGGACAAATTGGATTTTGCAAAACAAGAAAAAATGAAAATGGAATACTCTATACAATAAATTATGGCGAGATTTCATCAATTGCAATGGATCCAATAGAAAAAAAGCCTTTATTTCATTTTAGACCAGGGAGTAAAATTTTATCTATAGGTTCATGGGGTTGTAATTTCTCATGTGGTTTTTGTCAAAATTGGGAAATCTCTCAAGTAAAGCCTGCTGTTAAAACTGTTACACCTTCGCAAATTGTGGAAATAGCAAAAACAAGAAACTCAAATGGAATTGCATATACTTACAATGAACCTATAGTAAGCTATGAATTTGTTCTTGATACGTCTAGAATAGCACATAAAGAAGGATTATACAATGTTCTTGTTACAAATGGGTATATTGAATTTGAACCACTAAATGTTTTACTTCAGAGTATTGATGCTATGAATATTGATTTAAAAGGGAGTAATGAAGAGTTTTATAAGGAAATGGGAGGAAGTTATAGTCACGTTTTAAAGGTTATAGAAACTGCAAAGAATCGTGGAGTTCATGTTGAGGTTACCACACTTGTTATACCTACGAAAAATGATGACGAAAAAGAACTAATTCAAGAATTTAAAGATTTAGCAAAAATTGATAAAGATATACCTTTACATCTTTCAAGGTATTTTCCGGCGTATAAATATGAAATACCGCCGACACCTATTGAAACCTTGGAAAAATTATATAGTATTGCAAAAGAGTATTTAAATTTTGTTTATATTGGTAATGTCTTTGAGCCAAGATATGAAAGTACTTTTTGCCCAGATTGCGGAACACAATTGATTTACAGAGAAGGTTATAATGTTGATATAAAAAACATTACAGAAGGAGGATATTGCAAAGTATGCGGAAGAAAAGTAGTGGTGACATAAATAAATTAACAAAATTATCTTTGATATCTACAGTATTAATTGTAGTAATTGTTGCAATCATTCTTATTGTTGCGGTATTTTTTAAGCCAAACATGAAGTATGAAACTTTTGAGACTTTTTCTCTGGGGACTTATGTTCAACTTAGAATATCTACTAGTGTAAATCCATCTGTTTTATCAAAAGAAATATTTAATGAGCTTGATAGAATAACCAAAAAATTTGATGCGTACAATGAAGAGTCTATTATTTACAAAATAAATCATAGTAATGATTGGGTAGAAGTTGATGATGAAACTTTTGCAATTTTGGATCTCTCACTTCAATATGCAAAAAAGACAAATTTTGCATTTGACCCAACTCTTGGAAGAGTAATTAATTTATGGGGATTTTCAAAATTCTCTGAAAAAGAGGCTAGTAGTTTAGTAGTTCCTAGAAAAGAAGATATAGAAGAAGCTTTGAAACTTTCAGGTGCAAAGCTTGTAGAAATTGATTATAAAAAGAAGGCTGTGAAAACAAACGGAGTTTGGTTTGATCTGGGAGGAATTGTAAAAGGATATGCACTTGAGAGGGCTTATCAAATTGCAAAACAAGCAGATCCAAATTGTACAGGTTTTATTGAAGCAGGTGGAGATATAAGGATACTTGGGCCAAAATTTGGCAAAGAATATTGGATTATAGGTATAAGAAACCCAAGGGGTAACGATAGTATAGACTATATATATTTGAAAAGTGGTGCAGTAGCGACAAGTGGAGATTATGAAAGATATTTTATCGTTGATGGGAAAAGATATCACCACCTAATAGACAGTAAAACAGGATATCCTGCAGATAGTGCCATTAGTGCAACGGTTATATCTGATGATGCAATAAAGGCTGATGTATTTTCGACTGCAGCTTTTGTGTTAGGCAAGAAAAATTGGATTTATACAAGGACTATTATTCCAAAGTATGATTCTGAAGTATTTTTGGTTACGCCTGAATTTGAATATTTAAAAACCGACGGCTTTGAATATTATGAAAAAACATATTAAGGAGGTTGTCTGATGAAGAAGTTAAAAAGTTTTGGTGGAAAGAATCTTTCAGGTAAGTCTATGAATCAACTACAAAAACTTCAGGAAGAGATGCAAAAAAAACTTCAGGAAGTTGAAGAAGGATTTTCAAATGTAGAGGTAGAAGTTAGTGTTGGTGGTGGGGCCATTAAAATTTTAGCAACAGCTGATAGAAAAGTTAAAGATATTGAAATCGATGAGGATTTATTAAGCGATGGTGAAACATTGAAGGATTTATTAACAGCTGGTATTAATGAGTTAATGGAAAAGATAGAAAAGATAAGGGAAGAGGAAATGGCAAAAGTAACTCAAAACTTGTTACCATTTGGTTTTTGAGGTGAAATTTTGAAAAGAGAAAGCTTTTATTATCTTATATTTGTCAACGTATTTATACTTTTTCTAATCGAGATATTTAAGTTTTTTATTCCAAATGAGGCTGTGTTATATCTTATGTTTGGAGCACAATATGGGCCTCTTGTTTCACATGGACAATGGTTTAGAATAGTAACCTCCATGTTTGTTCATGGAGGTTTTATTCATTTAATATTTAATATGTACGCACTGTTTTTTCTTGGTAGAATTGTAGAAAATGTGTATGGAACTGAAAAATTTTTGACGTTTTATTTTTTAAGTGGAATTGTAGGAAATTTAGCAACTCAAATTTTTTATTATAACTCATTTTCCGTGGGAGCCAGTGGGGCAATATTTGGTCTAATTGGTGTTTTATTTGCTGCAGGTTTTAGAAAAGATACTCCTTATTCACTAAAGCCTATTACTGGGAGTGCACTTTTGCCAATGATCGTTATTAATATTATTTTTGGTATTATGCCGGGAACTAATATTAATAACGCAGCACATATTGGTGGCTTTTTAACTGGAATGTTATTGGGATATATGATCCCACTGTATGATTATTCCTGGAAGGTAAGAAAAATTTGGAAAGTTATAATGTGGATTTTAATTTTGCTTGTTGTTGTATCATATATTTCTCTCATAATTTGGGGAGTGATAGGATGAAAAAAATTTTTTTGTGGTTTTTTTTCGTATTGCCATTATTTTTATTTTCTGAAGTTGTACTCATTTATCCAAATTATGGGGTGTTAGTAAAACAAATAAAAAACGGAGAAGTTATACCTTCAACCTGGGAAGTTTTGGGTGTGGAATCATCTTGGTATGTTAAAACATATGAATATGTTGAAAAAGTTAAACTTGTTGAAGATGAAGATTTTGTATTAAAAGATTGTGAACTAAGAGATGGAATTTTTATTAGTAAGGATGGCAAAAAATATAAATTTATTAATGATAGGCTTTTTGAAATAGTTCAAGAAAACAATGAAATCAGAAGAATATTTATAGATTCAAGTCCTTCTACAGCAACATTTACGATTGATGGTGGTTTCCAGTTTTTCTATATATTGAAAGAAAATGAAATGTATCAATTTCTAAAATTATATGCTGATATTGAAGAGGGTTTTGTAATAGTAGTTTCAGAGCCAGAAAGTAGCTATTATACTACATCAACCCGTGCTATGCTTTATGAAAAAGAAGTCTACAATATGCAAGGCAAAAAGATCTTTACTCTTGGAAATATGAAGGATTTAAAAAATAGAAAAACAATCCTTATGGATAAATTTTCGGTTGAAAGAAAAGATTACAATTATGTATCTATAAATGGATATAATTCAGTCGATTGGCAGCCATGTCAAAGAGTTGTATATGTTAAATCTCAAAAACAGATTCCTTCTGGTCAAGTTCAAATTTGGTCGAGTTTATCGGGAAAAGAAGTTCCAATAGATACTACAATAATCAAAGATGTTGATGAAGAAACGGAGATTTTTCTTGGCCCGTCGTGGGAAAATTGGTATAAATGGAGTATAGATAGCTCAGTTGCATTTGCAAATAGAAGAAAAATTTCGGCTACGTTGTATTTGAAAGGAAGAGGTGAATATAAAATAAGAATAAATGGAAGAAATATTAATAATTTAAAAACAAATGCTGAAGTTGTTGAAAAAAAGCAAGACTATGTAATTTTATTATCTCATAACACACAAACAATACATATTGAATATGATGAGGATAGAGATTAATTTTTCATAGCAATGCTGTTAATAAACACTAATGTATCAAACACTCTAAGATAATATTTATCACTGTTGTTCCAAAAGTTTAGAGCCTTTATTATATTGTAATTTGTAATGTTTTTCATAATGAGGTATAAGTATCTATAGGCTATCCTAATTTGAAGAGCTGGGAATTTAATTAGATCATCGTGTGATATTTTTGAAAGAATATGTTTTATTTCCGGGAAAAATAGTGCAACATAGTCTGTTGCAGATTCGTGTAATTGGCAGTAACCAACCGCGTGACCACTATCACCATACAAATTTTTAAATCCACTTTCTGAGACTATAACTGCCACAAATATTTGATAAGGGACTTGTGGAAATTTTTCATATTCTTCTGCAACTGTTTGTGCAATTACTTTTGCTCTCTCATCATTTACTCCGTAGTATTTAGCAACTTTATATGTATAATTATATGCATCAGTGTATAGATTACCAAATAGTATACCTGCACTTAGAATTAATAAAAGGGTGAATAATAATCTATTTTTCATAGTTTCTACCTCCATTTAATTTTGTTATTGCAGAGTAATTATAATATAAAATAGATTTACAATTGTTTATATAAGAAAACAAATTAAGAACAATTTAAATACAAATGTTAACTAAAATGGCGGAAAGGTATGATATAATTAAGATATGAAAAAAATAATAACAATCTCACTCATTTTTGTTGTCATTTTGTTACATGCAGCTCATTTAGTAGAAGTAGATACAGTTACATCGACAGGGGTTACCTTGATTGTTAAACCCTATTATGATGCATCTCAAAAACCAAAAGTTTATCTTTATGGGCCAACAGGTTTTATCAGAGCAAAATATAAAGGTAATGACTTATATGAATTTGATGATGGACTTTTTAGATGGGTTATACCAATAATAGTTGGTAAAAATAAACTTGGTCAGACTGTATTTGGTACAATATCGGGCCCTATATTAGATCTGTACCAATATAAGAAGAATATTTCAATTAAAGTAGTAACTAATCCTGAAGATTTATCTTTAAATGTGAAAGTTTCTACAGATTATCAGCTTATTTCTGGCACGATTGATGGAAAAAATATGATTTTGTTTAAAACAAGTAAAGGATATGTATTATATACGAAAGAAAAGAGAAATGAATTAAAAAATGTACTTTCGCTAAAAATAAAACTGCCAAGTGGAAAAATCAAAACAATTTCGTATGATTTATTTACTTTAAATGGTTTTACTACGTATTTACGAGGGGATTTTACTCCGTATGTGTCAAGTATAATTGCCACCCATATTGTTCAAAAAGGTGAAACATTGTGGGAAATTGCAAAAAAATATGGTGTGAGAACAGCAGATTTACAAATAATTAATAACCTTGAAAATCCTGATAAGATTTATTCTGGTATGAAATTAAAGATTGGGACAGTACAATTTACCGAAGGTTTGACTAGCATTGTTGTTAATCTTTCAACATCGAGATTAGCTGTTTACTATGCAGGAAAACTTGTAAAAGTTTTTCCGGTAGCAATAGGTAGAAGTGATTCTATGCCTCCTGGAATATACTGGATTTTGAATAAACAAATTGATCCAGCATTATATTGGTACGGGGAGTATATTCCACCACGTTCCCCAATTAATGGTTTAGGTACTCGTTTTTTGCAACTTTCAAATCCAACCTACGGTATTCATGGAACAACTAAGCCTTGGGAAATTGGAAGAAGAATATCTCATGGGTGTGTAAGAATGTTTAACTTTGACGTAGAAGCATTGGATGCATTTGTGGACTTGGGAAGCCCAGTTTTAGTAATAAAAAGTTTTGAAGATTTTCCTGAAGATATTTCACAAATACCAGAATTTTTATCATTCAAAAAGAAAATAAGAAATAAGGAAGGTGAAAGCTCGTGAATATTCTAATAACAGGGGCGAATAGAGGTATAGGATATGCATTATTACAGGAAGCTTTAAAAAGAGGACATTTGGTTATAGCTGCTACTAGAAAACCAGAAATGATAAAAGTTGATAATAATAGGGTTAGTGTCTATTTTCTTGATTTGCTTGATAAAGATTCAATTGAAAAATTTGTTGAAACACTTTCAGTAGAAGTTGATGCTTTGATTAATAATGCAGGCGTTTTGTATAAAGATAGTTTTGAAAACCTTGAATATGATTATTTTCTAAATACATTTAAGGTAAATACTTTAGGACCATTATTTTTGAGCCAACGACTATATAAATCCGGTAAATTAAAAAGTGGTGGGAAAATTATAAATATTAGTTCAATTCTTGGTTCAATAGCTCTTTTGGTGGGTACTACAAGTTACTCTTATTCAGTTTCAAAGGCTGCTTTAAATATGGTTACAAAGTTACTATCAAGTAAGCTTAAGGACATTAAAGTCATATCTGTACATCCTGGATGGGTAAAGACAGATATGGGAGGAAAAGAAGCTCCTGTAATGCCTGAAGAATCTGCAAAGGGAATTATGGATATTATTGAAAATGTAGAAGAAAGTGGAGTCTTTTTGGATTATACGGGAAAATCGCTTCCATGGTGAGGCATACTTATTAAAACCACGGAGCTTCTTGGTTCTGCTGTATAAACAAATCCAACTTGCTCGGGCGAGTCTAGAAAATCGTAGGGTGAAGGTTTAGCTGTATCTACAACTCTATACCATGTCTTTCCGTGTAAAATTGGAAGCGTAAAAGTTAATGGTTCTCTCCATTGATTTAGAATGACAAATATGTCATTATCTTCTTTTGCATCTTTACACAAAAAGTCGCTACCACTTATCATGAAAGCTATTGAGTGTGAATGATATCCCCAATCAGGTTGGAAAGGTTTTACACCATGCCAGGATATGTCTGCTATACCATCTCCTGTAAGATCTCTACCGGTGAAGAAATGTTTTCTTCTTAATGCATGATGTTTTTTTCTAAATTCAATCATTTTTTTGAAAAATCTAAATATGTCCTGATGTTTTTCTTTAAGAGTCCAATCAAGCCAAGTTTTTTCATTATCTTGACAATATGCATTGTTGTTTCCATATTGTGTTCGATAAATTTCATCACCCATTAATATCATGGGAGTTCCGTGTGATACCATAAGGATGGTTATAAAGTTTTTTACTTGTCTTTTTCTTATTTCGTTAATTTTAGGATCATCAGTTTCACCTTCAACTCCATAGTTATAGCTGAAATTTTCATCAGCACCGTCTCTATTATTTTCACCATTTTCTTCGTTATGCTTATGGTTATAACTTACCAAATCCCTCATTGTAAATCCATCATGGCATGTGATAAAATTTATACTTGCGTGAGGTCTTTTTTTACCGTAAAGGTCTTGACTACCAGTAATTCTTTTTGCAAGTTCTACTAATACTCCTTCATCGCCCCTTACAAATTTTCTTACCGTGTCTCTATATTGTCCGTTCCATTCAGCCCAACCTTCTGGAAATTCTCCTAAAAAGTAACCACCGGCAGCATCCCAACCTTCTGCAATTAGTTTTAAACCATGCAATATGGGATCTTCGGCAATATCTTTAAGGAGTGAAAAATCTCCAATCCATCTTCCATCTGGTGTCCGCCCCAAAACAGCTGCCAAATCAAATCTAAAACCATCTACATGCATTTCAGTTGCCCAATATCTTAAACTGTCGATAATAAGTTCTTTAACAACTGGGTGATTACAATTTAGGGTATTTCCACATCCTGAATAATTAAGATAGTATCTTTTGTTATTAGGATCAAGCATATAGTAAATTTCATTATCAAATCCCCTAAAATTTAATGTGGGGCCTAACTCATTTCCTTCACCCGTATGGTTATATACTACATCCAAGATCACTTCAAAACCATTTTTGTGAAGTTCTTTAACAAAATCTTTAAATAAGAATACCTGTTCACCTAATTTAAGACCAACAGAATAGTTTCCAGTAACCGCAAAAAAGCCGAGAGGATTATACCCCCATATATCCTTAAGTCTTTCGCCAGTGATTGGATTTATCCTATCTATTGAATTAACGTTAAATTCAAAAATAGGCATTAATTCAATGGTTGTTACACCCAATTCTTTTAAGTGATCTAGTTTCTCGATTATTCCCAAAAATGTTCCAGGAAATTTTACCTTTGAAGTGGGACTAATTGTAAAGAGTCTTACATGCATTTCGTATATTATAGTATCTTCCCATGGAATATGAAGTTGTTTGTCGCCTTCCCAATCATATTTTGAATCATCTATTACAATTGATTTTGTTGGACTAACTGCCGAATCTTCTTTAGAGAAAGAAAGATCTCTTAATGGAGAATTTATATCGTAACCGTATACAGAAGAAGAATCCCAATCAAAGGAGCTGGATATAGCTTTTGCATATGGATCAACCAATAACTTGTGGTGGTTAAATCTTTTTCCATTTTCTGGATCATATGGTCCGTATACTCGCCAACCATAGTATTGACCATGACCAACCCCATATACATATATATGCCATATGTCTCCCGTTTTGTTGTAGTTAGGATCAAGTTCAAATCTATGTGAAGGTGTTGCATCATAGTAGTTTTGATATAATTCTAATACTACTTTTTCTGCATGACGTGAAAAAACAGCAAAATTAACCCCGGTGTCGTCCGGGGTTGCACCTAATCTTGGATATCCTCTTTTTGTTTTTAATTTAACACTTGAATCAGGATTATTATATTGCAAAGGATAATCAGCCATATTATTCGTAAATTATCTCATGAGAAAATTCTGGTACAACTTGTTTGAGCATTGCTGAAACTGCACAATATCTTTCCTGTGAGAGATTTACGGCTTTTTCAACTTTGTCTTTTGGAGGTTCACCATTGAATTTAAAAATATATTTTAAGTGTATTTTAGTGTATACCTTTGGATGTTCTTGTGCTACTTCAAAATCTACTTCCATTCTAAACGATTCAAGAGAGTCTATTACTCTCATTTTCCTTAGCAAAGATACAACATCCATTCCGGTACAGCCCATAAGAGAGTATAGAATAAGTTCTTTAGGTCTTGCACCTGCATCTTTGCCACCGACAGTATCATTTGCATCGAGAATTAAATCATGTCCTGAAGTAGTTTTGCTGTAGAACAGCATTCCAGAATACCAGTTCATTGATGCATTTGGCATAGAGTTTCACTCCTTTCAAAAAATATTATACCACCATTTTTCCAGATATTATCAAAATACCAAGAATTATTAAAAAAACTCCACCAAATATTTTTAAAATCTTTTCCCATTTAGGTGTTCCAAAACCACCTGTAAGTAATTTGGATATTGGTGCGCCAATTGTCAAAAAAGGTAAAGAAATTCCTAAGGAGTATACAAATAAAAGAACCCCACCTTTATACGGATTGACGGTTGTTGCTATAGTCAAGATTGATCCTAAGATTGGACTGCTACAAGGAATCCAAATTAAGCCTATAGCTGCTCCCATAAGTATTCCAGTTAAAAGACTACCACCTTTAAAATTCCAGACATTAATTTTCTTTGGTTTTACTATTTCTTTATTAGACATATATAGTATTCCCATTACAATGATAATTGTACCTAAAATATAATTTATAACTGTTCCGTATTTTGAAAAGAAAATTCCAAATACAGAAGAAAAAATACCAATAATTGAAAAAAATACTGAAAAGCCAATGAAAAATCCAAAAAGCTTTAAAAATTTATTCTTTGCGGTAAATAAAACACCTAAAAAGGCAGGTATTAAAGGTAAAACACATGGGCTAAAAAATGATAATATCCCATGTAAAAAAGCGATCCATATACTTACGTCTTTATAAAACATATATTAACCACCTACTCATTTACAAAAAGAATTCTAAAGACGCCTGATTGTTTTAATTTTTCTAAATCTTCTTTAGAATAAACTAGGTAAACAGTACTTTTTTCAATTTTTTGATCGCTTGTATATTTTTTTGCATTTTTGTCGTGTGCTAATACAAAATCAGCATCAGTATTTGATATGTTTATAACCTTTGTTTTAGGATTGAATGATTCTTTGTTATCAAGAAAGGTTTGAAAGTCTTCTCTATAGTCTTCGTATATGTATTTGAGTATGTAATTTAAAGCGTTTAGAAAATCTTCAAGAGGCATAAATCCAGGTACCATTGTTATACCAGCATCTTTGTACCAAAAGACAAATGTAGGAGTTCCTCTTACACCGAATGCTCCAAAAAGTTCATTGTTAGTATATTCGTTTTCAAGAAATATTGTTTTATTGTTGTTCGGTTCAACTTTTACAAAGGTGTAGTATAATTTTAAAAGTTCTTGAAATTTTTCATCAGAAAGTACTTCTGATTCAAATTTTTTACAATAGACACAACTTGGTGAAGAAAAGTATATTATTAATGGTTTGTCTTCAATCACTGAAATTTTGTGTGCAATTCCTAAATCATACATGGTATAATCATACGAAAAAGAAATCATAGTAGCTAATACTAAAAAGATAAAGATAAATTTTTTCATATTTTAACCCCTTTTCACTTTTAATTTTTTCATCCCGAGTTTTTTAAAAAATTTAATTAAAGGGCAGCTAAACTTAAATTTAAAAGCCATATATATCACCTCTTTAATTTTAAAAAGGCAGGTGTTACACCTGCCTTGATCAATTTATACCTAGTAACCTATCAATTTTAGCTTTGTCAAATCCGACTACTATCTGATTCCCGATTTCAATGACCGGTACACCCAATTGTCCACTCTTTTTATACATTCTTTCTGCCGCTTTTTGATCTTTTGATACATCGTATTCTTTGAATTTTAAGCCAAGTTGTTTAAAGTAATTTTTTGCTTTTTTACAATAAGGGCAAGTTGGAGTTGTGTAAACAACTATCTTTACGTGTTGCATATCTGCCACCTCCAATTAGAAATATTTTTTAGCGGCATGTTCTACTGCAATTGCGCCATCTGCGGCAGCAGTAACAATTTGTCTAAGATTCTTTTCTCTTACGTCACCAACTGCGTATATTCCTGGTACATTAGTTTCCATGTTTTCGTCTGTTTTTATGTAACCGTATTCATTTATATCAACAATGCCTTTTAGAAGATCGCTTTTTGGCACAAGACCAACGTAAATGAATACACCTTCTGCCTTAATAACTGTTTCTTCGCCAGTTTCATTATTGACTACAACAACCTCTTCAACTTTATCTTTACCTCTAATTTCTTTTACAAGTGAATTTAAAATAACTTTTACATTTTTGTTTTCTAACAATCTATCTTGGAGAACTTTTGCAGCTGTAAGGTAAGGAAGATTTTGAACCATTGTTATACTTTTTACCATCTTTGCTAAAAAGTGTGCTTCGTCACATGCGCTATCTCCACCACCTACAACTACAATATCTTTACCTGAAAAGAGATAGCCATCGCAAGCTGCACAGTATGTGACACCTCTTCCCCTAAATTCTTCTTCACCAGGCACTCCAAGTTTTCTTGGGACGGCTCCGGTTGCATATATTAATACCTTACCTTTGACTTTTTTACCATTGTCTAATTCAACATATTTATATTCATTGTCGTATGATATTTTTAATACCTCTGCAGTAATTATTTCAGCTCCAAATGCCTTTGCATGTTCTGCAAATTTTTCTCCTAATTCGCTACCTTCGATACGTATAAAACCTGGCCAATTTTCAACAACATGTGTCTGTGTAACAGCACCGCCTTCAAGTGCTTTTTCAAATACGGCAGCGGAAAGTCCTGCGCGTCCTGCATATATAGCGGCTGTTAAACCAGCTGGCCCTCCACCTATTATTAAAATATCGTAGTAATCTTTAGGTCCTGTAGATATATTACCAAGGTCAAAGTGAACCATATTAGTTCACCCCCTTATTTAATTGCTTTCAAGACTTCTTCAAGATATTGTGGTTCTGGGTATGCTCCTATGAAGAATGTATTTGGATTTCTATTAATTACAATGTGTGGAACTGAAGAAACTCCAAATTCGTTACTTAAGTCAAAGAATTCGTTTGCTTCGATCATTTCTGCTTTGATAAGTGGATTAACAAGTGCAAAGTTATGTGCTGTGAGAACTGCACGTGGACAGTATGGACAAGTTGGAGTTACAAAAACACTTATTTTAACTGGTTTGTCAATTGCTTTTAGTTTTTCAATTGTATCTGGTGAAAGTTCTGGTTTTGCACCTTTTCCAAAAGTAACTATATCCTGCACTAAAGTACCAAATTCGTGACCTGATGGAATTCCGTAGAATCTTACACCTTTATCTTCTCCATCCTCTAGTGTAAGAATAAGAGCAGGAGTCATCTCAACTTCGTATTTTTCTGCCAAATCTGCATTTTCTTTAACGTTGTACTTTTCAATAATGATTTTGTCAGAAAGTTCTTTAAGTTCATCTAAGATTTGCTCTTCAAGATCACAGTACTCACAGTTTTCTTTTGAATCTCCAAAATAAATGAGCTTTACCTTGTTTTCAAGTTCCTTTGAGAATAAGTCTGTTAAATATTCCCTATCTTTTGCTGATAAAAGTGCCATAAATAAACACCTCCAAAAAAATTTTTATTATTTTCCCGTCTTGGGTACAACCTTATTATACACCATATTATTGAAATTAGTCTAAACTTAATGTAACATTTTCAGACAAATTTTGTCGGAATTAAACTACCAAATATATAGACTTGATTTTTGAAAAAAAGTTCTAAATTAAATTTACAATTTGATTTCTTTAGAATTGAATTTTTTATATAATTATGGTAATATAATTGATGCAAGGAGGCGTGCACCGAACTGGCTAAGGGGCCGGTCTCGAAAACCGGTGGGCAGCAATGCCCTTGTGGGTTCGAGTCCCACCGCCTCCGCCAAATACAAAGGCAGGTTTTCCTGCCTTTTTATTTTTGTAGTATAATTGTTTTTGAACAATAAAAAAATGGAGGAATAAATATGGAAAAGAAGATTAGTAGTAAAGAGATATTTAAAGGTTTGCTATTACATGTAAAAAAGGATGAAGTGATGTTAGAAAATGGTAGAAAAAGTTTTAGAGAATATGTTTTACATCCAGGTGCAGTTGCAGTTGTTCCAATTTTGGACGATAATAAAGTTGTGCTTGTAAAACAATTTAGATACCCTATTGGTAAGCAGCTTTTGGAAATTCCGGCAGGAAAATTTGATTTTAAAGATGAAGATCCATTAGAATGTGCCAAAAGAGAATTAAAAGAAGAAACCGGTTTTGATGCAAAAGATTACCTTTATTTGGGATATATTCACACAACCCCTGGATTTTCAAATGAAGTTATACACCTTTATCTTGCAAGGAATCTTGAAAGTGGTCAGTCAAATCCAGACGAGGATGAAATAATTGATGTTGAAATAGAGGATTTTAATACTGTTTTGCAGAAATGTATAAGTGGTGAAATTACAGATGCTAAAACTATAGCCGGTATTTTTAAAGCATATTTTATATTAAGGAGTGAAAATAATGGTTAAGCTAAATGTTAATGGGAATTTAGAAACATTTGAATCTTCAAAATACAAAAATTTTGGAGAACTTTTAGATGAAATTGTAAAAAAATATAAAGGAATGGTATTAAAAGAAGTAAAGATTAATGATAAAGATGTACCAATAAATAGAATTGATGAACTTAGAGATGCAATTTTAGATGAAGATTTAGAAATAAGCGTTCAATTTGTCCCATTACAAGAGTTTTTTTTATCAACATTAGCGGATGTGGTAGATTATATTTCTAACATAGAAAAACTTCTTGAGAAAGTTTCTTCTAATGTTCTAGTTGGAGAAAGTGAAGGGTTTAATAATATTAAAGATTTGGCAGAAGGAATCTCAGCTATGGAAAATTTAAGAGTTAATTCTATAAAAATGACGGGATATGCACCATCTGATTTTGAAAATAATATTGATGAAAAAAAGATTACCGAAATACTCACAGACTTTGTTACAGCTTTAGAAACTAGGGATTTAATGGAATTATCCGATCTTCTTGAGGAAAAAATTCCGCTTGTATTGGAATATTATAGAAATTATTTTATGAATGTATTAAATGTATTAAAACAGAATAATTAAAGGAAGGTGAAACAATGGATTATACAGAACAAATGGTAAAAACTGCAAGTCCAGCAAAACTAATAGAGATGTTGTACCAAAGAGCAGTAGAACTTTTGGATATGGCAGAAAGAGATGTTAATAATAGAGAGTATGTAAAAGCAAATGAAGAAATTCAAAAATGTCAGGATATTATTACTGAGTTAAACCTGTCTTTGGACCTGGAAAAAGGTGGAGAAATTGCAAAGAATTTAAGAGCATTGTATACCTATATGTTTAAAACTCTTGTTGAAGCAAATACGAAGAAAGATGTTGAAAAGATTAGAGAGGTAAGAGGTTATTTAAGTGAGCTTCTTGAAACATGGAGAGAGGCAATGAAAAATGTTGGTAACACTGCAAGTAAAGTTCCTGATCCAAATAGGCCAAGATTAAATGTGAGTCTGTAAAAAGGAGTGAAGACATATGAAGTTATTATCCAACTTGTTTTTTGTGGGGGCAACAATTGTTTTTTTAATTTCAATAATATTTTTTGAGATAGGACTTAGAGCGATGAGAAGAGAAAATGAGAAAAAGACAAAAGAAAGTAATAAATTAGGGATAAGATTTTTGATTTTGAGCGGAATTTTATTTGGACTTTCTGGATTGACAGCATTTTTTGTGTAGAGTAAAAAATGGAGCGCATTTTGCGCTCCATTTTGTTTACATAAGATGAACTATTATACCACTCTTTAGTTTTGGTTCAAACCACGTTGATTTTGGTGGCATTATTTTTCCTTCATCAGCTACTTGAAGCAGTTCTTCTATCGATGTTGGATAAAGAGCAAATGCAACTGTATATTCTCCACTGTCAACAAGTCTTTGGAGCTCTTCAACTCCTTTAATACCCCCAACGAAATTAATTCTTTTATCAGTTCTTGGATTTTCAATTCCAAGAATTGGATTTAAAAGATTATTTTGCAAGATGGCGACATCTAAGGAAGATACTACATCATTTTTATCAAATGTTCCTTCCTTTACACTTAGCTTGTACCATTTTCCATCTAGATACATTCCAAATTCATGTTTCTTTTCAGGCTTGAATGGAGAGTTTGGAGCATCTTCGATATCAAATTTTGCTGAAATTTTCTTTAAAAATTCTTCTTTGGAATTTCCGTTTAAATCTTTAACTACTCTGTTATAGTCAAGAATGTGAAGTTGGCTGTGTGGAAATAATACGGCTAGGAAGAAGTTGTATTCTTCTTCTCCGGTGTGATTTGGATTTTCTTTTGCAAGTTCTTCAGCAGCTCTTGCAGCAGCTGCAGCTCTATGGTGACCATCTGCTATATAGAAAGCATCTACACTTTTGAAAGCATCAACGATTTCTTTTATTTCATTTTCGTCTTTTACTACCCATAAAGTGTGGTGTATTCCACTTTCATCGGTGTAATCATATTCTGGCTCTTTTGTAGTGTGTTTAATGATTAATTGATCAATTTCTGGTCTTGAACGGTACATTAGAAATACTGGTCCAGTATGAGCTTGCATTAATTTAACGTGTCTTGCTCTTTCGTCTTCTTTATCTTTTCTAGTAAGTTCATGTTTTTTGATCTTTCCTTCTCTGTATTCTTGAGTTGAGAAGGTTGCATATATACCTATCTGTGAATATCCTTTCCATTCTTCTTTATAAACATATATAGCTGGTTTGTCTTCAAGAATCATAACTCCTTCTTTTTGAAAGTTTTCTAAAACTTCTTTACCTTTTAGTATTACTTCATCTGAGTGTGTGTCGACTTCTCCATCAAAGTTTATTTCTGGTCTTGTAACTTTGTAAAATGTATAAGGATTTCTTTCAGCTTCTTTTCTGGCTTCTTCAGTTGAAACTACGTCGTATGGTTTTGCAGCAACTTTATCTATCATATCTTTTCTTGGTCTTAATCCTCTAAATGGTCTTACTACCATTTTTCTACCCCCTTTGTAATTTTTTTCAAAATCATTTTAACATATGGGAATATGGCTTTCAATTTTAAAAAAAGCTAAAATAAAATAATGAGTTATTCATATCACTTGAATCCTTTTTTATGCTTTTTTATAATCAAAAAAAGGTCCTAGTTTTTAACTAGGACCTTGTAAACTTTATATTTTTCCTTCTTGTACCAAGTAGCATGCAACATAATGGTTGTTTCCTATATCTTTTAATTGAGGGTGTGGTTCATTTTTACATTTTTCCGTCCTGAATGGACATCTATCGTAGAATCTACAGCGAGGAGGTGGATTTATTGGTTTGCTAACGCTACCAATTATATTTGGTTCATCTTTTTTATGTTCTGGATCAGGTACTGGCACTGCTGTAAGGAGTGCTCTTGTATATGGATGCATTGGATTAAAGAGTAACTCTTCTGTTTCAGCATATTCTACTATTTTTCCTAGATACATTACAGCAATTTTATCACACATGTATCTTGCCACTGCAAAATCGTGAGTGATATACAAATAGCTCATGTTGTATTTTTCTTGCAGCTCCATTAAAAGGTTCATAACTCCTGTCCTAACAGACACGTCAAGCATTGAAGTTGGTTCATCTGCTACTATAAATGTTGGGTTAAGTACCAAAGCCCTAGCTATTGCTACTCTTTGCCTTTGTCCTCCTGAGAGCTCATGTGGATATCTCCATAGAAAACTTGAAGGTGGTGTAAGGCCAACATCTTGAAGCAATTTTAAAACTTTTTCTTCTCTTTCTTTTAAGTTTCCAATGTTGTGAATGTTAAGTGGTTCAGCAATAATATCAAAAATAGTCATTCTTGGATTTAGTGATTCATACGGATCCTGGAAAATCATTTGTACCTTTTTATGATATTCAAGCTTTGATTCATATTCACTAATTTCTTTTCCATCAATATAGACTTTTCCGTCGGTTGGTTTTTCAAGACCAACTATAACTTTTCCAGTTGTAGTTTTTCCACACCCAGATTCACCAACAAGCCCAAGTGATTTTCCTCTTTTTATTTCAAAAGATACATCATCAACTGCATGAACAAAATGTTTTACACGAGAAAAAAGGCCTCTATCTGCAGCAAAATACTTTTTTAAATTCTCAATTTTTAAAATTGTATCAGTTTTATAGATTGTTTTTTGCATTATCTCTCACCTCTTTTGTTAATGGATACCAACATGCAACATAATGACCTTCTTCAATTTCCCTGTACTCTGGTTCTTCTTCTTTACATTTTTCCGTTGCAAAGGGACATCTTGGAGCAAATCTACATCCTTTTGGAGGATTTAAAAGGTTTGGGGGTTCTCCTGGAATAGTTAGAAGTTTTTTCTTTTCTCCAATAGTACTTGGAAATGCGTTCATCAATAAGAAGGTGTAAGGGTGCATTGGATTTTTAAAAATTGTAATTGAATCTGCAAGCTCTACAAATTTTCCTGCATACATAACGGCTATTTTATCACTAACTTCCGCAATTACGGCTATATCATGAGAAATATAAATCATTGCCATATTAAGTTTTTCTTGAATTTTTTTCATTTCTTTCAATATTTTATCTTGTACGATAACGTCCAATGCAGTTGTTGGTTCATCTGCAATTATTACTTTTGGATCACAAGATAAGGCAAGTGCAATTACTGCTCTTTGCTTCATTCCACCACTATATTGATGTGGATATTGTTCCATTCTTTTTGGATCAAGACCTACCAGTTCAAACAATTCTGCTACTTTTTCTTTGGCTTCATCTATTGTTTTTTCTGGATAATGTGTTAATATAGCTTCAACAATTTGATCGCCTACTTTGTATACAGGGTTTAATGAATTCATTGCAGCTTGAAAAACCATCGCAAGACCTTTCCATCTATATTTTCTCATTTCATTTTCTGGTAAAGAAACTAAGTCTACCTTTTTTCCGTTATCATCTTCAAAGAAGACATTACCACCTCTGAATTCTCCATTTTCTGGAAGGAGTCTTAACATTGTCATAGAAACGGAAGTTTTTCCACAACCAGATTCACCAACTATTCCTAAACTTTCTCCTCTATCTAAAGTAAAACTGATTCCATCAACCGCTTTTACATATCCCATTTTTGTTTTATAGTGCATTTTTAAATCTTTAACTTCTAATAATGCCACGTAAATCACCTCTTTCTAAGTCTTGGATTTACAATTTCTTCCAGACCTCTACCCAAGAAATAAAATCCTGAACAGAATATTGTGATTATTAAACCGGCTGGAACCCATAACCACCAGTATGAACCTATATTACCAGATGAAAGATAACCAGAAGTCCAAGCAGTATTTATCATAATACCCCAACTAATTCTTATTCTTAGAAGTCCAAAGAAGCTTAAAGAAGCTTCTGAAAAAACTGCTCCTGTGACATTAAACATCATGTATAGAAAAGAAAGAGGCATAACATTAGGAATTATATGGTTAAAGATAATATATCTGTTTGAAGCTCCGGCAACTTTTGCAGCTTCTATGTAAGGTTTTACTTTAATTGTAAGTGCCTGAGCTTTTATAACCAATGTAATTCCTCCAAAACCACCTAAAAGACCTAGAATAAGAGCTAACCAGAAAAGATTAAGTTTGAAAAATCCTGAAAGTACTATTAAGAATGCGATACCGGGGAATAACAACATTAAATCTGCAAGTCTCATGAAAAAAGTATCTATAAGACCGCCATAATAAGCAGCAGTTGTTCCAATAATGGTACCTATAGTTACGGTAATGATTGCTGCCAAGAAACCGAGCATAAATTCACTTGGGGTACTTCTCCAAAGTTGCATGAATATATCTCTACCACCTGGATCTGTACCAAGTATATGCCATCTGTTTGGTGGTAAAGGATGTTGTATGCCTAATTTGGATGCAAGAGCAAGATCGTTATAAATGCTTACAACTAGCTCTTTTGCTTCTTTTTCAGATAAATTAAGCGGTTGATTTAGATAATTCAATGCTTCTTTTAAGTCATTGCTTGAAGTCAAAATATCTGAATATTTTTCTTCCCAGTATTTCCTACTATTTTCAGATAGATTATTTGTATATTCTTTTATGATTTGTGAAAGAATAGTTTTTGATATTATCTTATCTTCACTATTGGTTAATAACTTTATATGGTTTGTTACAGGTGAATGATTCTTTAATTTTTCAACAATATCTATTCTTCTATAATTAGCATCACCAGCACTTTCTAAATTTTCAACTATAAGATCAAAGTGTTTTGCGTTATAAGTTGCAAGTGCTAGAAGGTTTATCATTGGGTCATCCAATGCAGGAATAAGTTTTGTAAAGTCTAATGACAAATATATTTTTGGAATATCGATACTGTTTAATTGAATATTGGTTATTTTACTTACAACTGATAACATGTAGGCTCTTGAATTTGCAACAATTTTAAATAGATTTTCTTGTTTTTTCCTAAAGCTTTCAAGTATTTGTGGATAATCAAAAAGATTATCTTCTAATTTTGCTTTAATACTTGGCGAAAGATCAAAGGTTATAATCGCAAGGTTTATCCCAGAAAGATTATCAAGAAGTTTTGCTGGTTCTTTTAAATTAAATTCTAAGCCTAATTTTGAAAATTCTTTTGAAAGTTCTTCAAAATATTTTGTTATTCTGTTTTTATTTGATTCTTTATTTTCTGTAACACTGAGGTCAGGAATTTTTGAAATTGCAAAATCTAATAGGTTTTCATATTTTGAACTTTTAAGCATTTTAATTGTTTCATCATAATTATTGTTAATTTTTGATAATGTAAGAATATCAACTAAAGTATTGAATACAGTTGCTTTAGCAAGATCAAATGTGGGGATTTTTTCAAATTCTATTGTTGATTCAAGATCAGATTGATTTGAAACGGATACTTGAACATCGATTATGTTTTCTTTTGCAAGTGTAGAAATAGCTTTGTAAATTTTATTTTGTGCTTCTTTGATCTCTTCATTAGAATATTCTTTGTTGAGTAGTTCTATAAAGAGTTCTCTTTTATCCTTTCCGGAAGCAATTTTAATCCATAGTGAAATAGTTGAAATTTCTTTTTCGTCCTTATAAGGTGATAATGCACTTGCCAGAGTTGCTATATCTATATTCTCAAGCAATTTTTTAAATGAAGTTAGTGAGAATTTTTTTCTGTCACCTATTTCGATAACTTGTGCAATAGGTTTTATTGTTATTAGATCATGTTCAGCTAATTGATTTACTTGTGTTTGAAATCTTATTCTTTCTTTCATAGGAAAGTAATTATCAACAATTGAATCAAGTACATGCCTAAAAGCTTGTGCATAATCTAAATTTACGAATTTTCTTTGTGCCTGATCTATTTTTTGTTCTATCTGTTTTTTAAATTCTTCCCCTTGATCCAAGAAAGAATATGTAAATATTATTGATGGAGGAATTTCTATTCCTTTTATAACATTTTGTGGTGACATGTATTTTGAAATGTATGATATATCATGTATTCTAGGATCTGTCCCAGTAACTGGATTATATATACTATGGTCAACAAATTGCCAGGCAATTGGGTAGGAAATTGCAAAAAGCCCAAATATTATAATAATGCTTAAACCAAAAACTCCCATTTTATTTTCTTTAAATAGTTCCCAATTCTTTTTAAAATTCTTCAAAAATAATTTTATTTTTATTTTGGTGATTGATTCATTTGCCATTTGCTTCACCCCTTCAATATCTGATTCTAGGATCTAGGATTGCGTATAAAATATCGGCTACCAAATGAGCAACTAAAATAAACACGCCTGTAAAGGTAAGGCAGCCCATAGCAAGTGGGGTATCTTGAACAAGTGTTGCATTTAAGAGAGTAAGTCCCATACCCTTCCAAGAAAACATAGTTTCAGTGATAACACCACCACTTACTGTTGAGGCGAGAGATAATACAAAGCTTGTAACGAGTGGTAAAAGTGCGGTTCTTGCTGCATGCTTGTCTCTTACAATTTTGTCTGGAAGGCCTTTTGCTTTTGCAGTTGTAATATAATCTTCCTTTATAATTTCAAGCATTGTATCCCTCATCACTAACATGCTTCCTGCAAAACCAAGAATGGTAAGAGATATAACCGGAAGAACAACGTGGTATATAATATCGAGTGCATAATAGCCATATCCATTAAAGAACCAATATAATACTACTAATATAATTCCCGAAAGCGATATAGAAAGTACTGATATATTTTTAGCTTTTTTCGTTTTCATGAATGAAGCAACGATTATACCAACTACCCAGAATGCTACTAAAACAAAAGCACTTAGCAATAATCGTATAAATACATCTTGAGTTGAGAAGCTTACATTTAGCCATTTTGATGGTTCTATAAAACCGCTTAATGGGAAAATACCTAATACGACACCAAATAACCATATCATAATTAACATAAAGAATGGTGTAAATATTGTCCAAAATACAATTCCGACAAATGTTGCGACTTTATCTGAAATACCTCCCCTTTTCCAAGCTATTCTTTTTCCAAGATTGTATCCCAAAATATATGAAGATAAAGTTGTCATTAAAAATAGAAAAACTGTTCTTGGAAGTCTTTCTGCAATTATATCTTCGACTCTTTTCGGATATTCAGAAAAAGAAATTCCAAGTTCAAGATTAAAGAAATTTCTCATATGTTTTGCATATTTTACATACCACGGGTCATCAACACCAAATAATCTTTTTATTTTTTCCATCATTTCAGGTTGTTTCATTATTTTTGGGTCCAAAAATTTCGAAGTGTAATCTCCGGGCATAGCAAGGAATATAAAGAAAACAACTGTAACATATATAATGAGTAATATTAGCATTTGATATAGTCTATTTCTAATAAATTTGAATAGTCCAGGTAGTGGAAGTGAAAATAAGTACAATACTATTGAAAGTAAATAATTGAATCTTGGGCTGAAAATGAATAAATACTTGAAATTAAAAAAGGCTGAAAAGTAAAGAACTAAGGTAATAATTAAAAATACATAGTGATGGATTTTTTTTGTGTTAGATGCAGTGATTATAACTCCTAAAAGTGGAAGAATTAATCCAAAAGCAATTTTAGATGAAAAAAACAACGTAATTATGAACAATATTCCTACTGTAAGCTGTATCGAAAGTTTTGTCTTCATTTTCACCTCTCCTTTTTGTTAAAATAGCCCCCCTCGAACGAGGGGGCAAGAAATTATTTTACTTTCATAACATTTTCTGGGAATCCATTGTAATTTTGAATACCATCAAGAATGTCTGTGTATGGGAATGCTATGCTATCTCTGTATGCTTCATATATTGGAGTTGTAAAGAGAATAATGTAAGGAAGATCTTCTGCTAGAAGTTCTTGTGCAGCCTTAATAGCTTCAACTGCTTCATCAAAGCTGTCTGCCATTTCAAATTCTTCAACAAGAGCATCAAATTCTGGATTGTTGTATCCTGGAGTATTGAATCCTTCTGGTGCCATTTGATCTGATGCCCAGAAACTCTTGAAATATGTTGGAACTCTTCCTATACCCCAACCCAACATGTACATATCAAAATCAACTTCATCAAATGCCCTTGTAACTATTTCATTAAAGTCTGTAAGTTTTACGTCGATTGGAATTCCTAAATCTTTTGCCCATTGTTCTATGTAAATAGCAGTGGTTGCTCTCATAGGATCGTATTCTCCTGATGGAGAGAGAAGTTCAAGATCTGGAACATAATTTCCATCTGGCCCCTTCAAGCCTTTACCTTTTTTGACTACTGGGTTTGCGGTGTTATTTAAATCAAGAATTGGTTCTTGGTCCCAGCTAAATCCAGCTTTTTTCAAAAGTTCTATTGCAAGTTGATATCTTTCTCCTCTTGAAAGTCCCTCGCCTATTGTTTTGACGTCAGAGTTATACCAGAATGTATTTGCAGGTGGAACAGGAGTTGCAAGTGGAATTGCTTTTCCTTGCAATACCCTATTACAGATATAATCTCTATCTATTAATGCTGCGATTGCTTGTCTGAATTCTTTAATATTGAATGGGAATTTCCTTAAGTTAAATGCTAAATATCTAAAGCCTAGTGAAGGATTAACTGTAAGTTTTATTCCAGGTACACCTTTTAATGATTCAAATTCACCTGATGTTAATCCATTTGGATTTAAAACAAAATCAACATCACCTTTTTGGAGTGCTTGAAGTGCTACTGACTTATTTCCATAGATCCTGTAGATTATTTTATCTACGTAAGGTCCATTTTCGACAGTTAGCTTTACATTGCCTTCTGGAGATGGATTTACACTTGTCCATTTATAACCAGAATTTGGATTTTCAATGACAAATCCTCCATTTTCATAGAAAATACTTTTTTCACCTTGAGCCCAGTAGAAATCTTTATCAACTTCTCTTTTTACTTCAACGAATGCACCTTTTTCGATTTTTCCAAGATTTAATGCAGTGATTCCTGGATCTACTACTTCTTGGCTTAATAGCCAATTAACAGGATTTTCTTGTTCTTTTGCTTTTTCTACATATGGTTGCCAAAAGTTTTTGGAGACGATAGCTGTCATAAGTGTGTCGTAGTAAATTGTCATTGTTTTCTTTTCTTCAAAGTAGAATTTTACTGTCCATGGATCTATTTTTTCAACTTTCTTAGGTTCATATGCACCGGTCCAGTTTCCTCCAGGAATTTGCATTTCTTGTATGGTATTGTATGTGAAAACAACATCGTCTGCGGTAAATGGTGAGCCGTCGCTCCATCTTAAGTCTTTTCTTAGTTTTACAGTTACTGTATACATTCCATTTTCTTCAACAATTTCTGGGATTTCAGCTGCTGCGGATGGGATTAACATTCCATCTTTATTCATTCCAAGGAGTGATGGATATTTCCAGAGTTGGATATAAAAATTCCAAGCTGATGAACCTGATCCAAGTAAGTTCCAAATATTTGTGGTGGTGATATCTTCTAGTAATGCATAGTTAACTACTGTTTCAGCAAACAAAAATAATGATAACAAAATAGTTACGAATACGAACAAACGCTTCATAAAACGACCCCCTCCTTTATGAAAGTGTAATAAAAAATACCTTTTTGTAACAAGACAACTATTATTATACAAAAAATGAAACAGATAAGTCAAATTAATACAATAATAATTTTGATAAAATATATAAGTGCAAAGGGGTGATTTGCTTGTTATATATTGAATCCGGAGAATTAAAAGGTAGAAAAATTGAACTGGTTCCAAATGCAAATACAAGGTACACTCCAGGGAAAGTAAGGTTGGCGCTTGTAAGTATGCTTGATTTAAAAGGAAAAAAAGTTCTTGAACTTTGTGCAGGTAGTGGAGTGGTGGGGTTTGAATTTTTGAGTAATGGAGCAAGCAATGTATTTTTTGTGGATGTTTCAATAAGATCTATAAAGACAATTGAAAAAAATGCAAAAAATTTAAATGTGAAAGATAATATAAAAGTAATAAAAAAAGATGCGAGGATATTTTTAAAAAGTGCAAAGGAGAAATTTGACATTGTATTTATGGATCCACCTTTTAACCTTGGAATAGTTAATGAATTACTAAACTTTGTTGGTAATGTGCTAAAAGAAGATAGCATTCTTATTGTTGAGCATTCTAAAAAAGAAAAATTAACACCTCCTGATTATTTGGAGGTGCTATCTTCAAAAAAATATGGGGATGTATTGATTGATTTATTTAAGTTAAAAAATATACTTTAAGTATTTTTTCATTGTTAGACTAATTGCAATTGTTCCAACAAGGAGCAATGTAGATATAGCGTTAATTGTTGGTGAAATTCCAAATCTTATCATTGAATATATTTTAAGAGGTAATGTTGTAGAACCAGGCCCTGCAACAAAGAATGTTATAACAAAATCGTCAATCGACAAAGTAAAAGACATGAAAAATGCTGCTAAAATTCCAGGGAATGCCACAGGAATTATTACTTTATACAATGCAACACTTTTTGTAGCTCCCAAATCGTATGCAGCTTCAACAATGCTGTATTCAAAGTCTTGAAGTCTTGAATAAACAATCATCATAGCATATGAAAGAGAAAAAGTAGTATGTGCAATAAAGATTGTAAGCAAACTAAGACGAATCTTTATCATAACAAAAAATATAAGTAGAGAAACACCTATTATTATATCTGGAATTATTAGAGGAAGATAAGAAATAATCCAAATTGTATTTTTACCTCTAAACTTTTCCCAATAAAGTCCAATTGCAGCTAAAGTTCCAAGAGCCGTTGCTACTAAACTTGAGCTAACAGCAACTAATATAGAATTAAAAAATGCTCTCCATACATCGTACGAATCAAAGAAGAGTTCTTTATACCAGTGCAAGCTAAAACCTGTCCATATTGGAGACTTAGAGTTGTTAAAAGAAAATAGAATAACTATAAAGATTGGTACATAGAAGAATACAAAAGTAAAAATTGTAATTGTTTTTGATAGTGCTCCAGGTTTCATGTATGCACTTCCTTTTGAGTGGATTTTACAAATAGTAATACGCCAATTAGTGTTGCAAGAGTTAATATAGAAGAGATTGCAGAGGCTGCAGGCCAATTTTTTGCTACAGTTAGCTGCCGTACAATTTCATTTCCTATCATTTTTGAGTTTACTCCTCCAACAAGATCTGGAATGGCATAAGAGCCAAGAGCGGGTATGAAAACAAATAAGGTAGCAGTAATAAGTCCACTCTTAATATTAGGAATTAAAACCTTGAAAAAAGCCTTAGTTTTGTTGCAACCTAGGTCAAAAGCAGCTTCCAATATAGATTTTTCAAGCCTATCTATAGAAGCAAAAAGTGGAATAATTGCATACGGCAAATAAGTATAGACTATAACTAGAATTACTGCATAAGGATTATAAAGAAACTGTATGTAGTCATTTACTAACCCTATTTTTCTTAAAAGTTGATTAATGATACCGTTATTTCCTAAAACAAATATCCATGCATAGATTCTTATTAGTGAATTTGTCCAAAATGGGATTACAACTAGTAAAAGTAATAAGTCTTTTATTTTACTATTTGCAATGTAGTATGCAACAGGAAGTGCTAATAAAATTGTTAGTAAGGTTGCAACAAGTGAGATCCATATGCTTCGCCATAAAATTTTTAAGTAGCCTATGGAAAAAAGTGACTTATAACCTTCTAAAGAAAAGGAGAATTCCACACCGCCATATGTGGATTTTTCCATAAAACTAAAGCTGAGGACTATTAAAACGGGAACTATGAAAAAAAGAACTAACCATATACTGTACCCAGAAACGTATTTCACAATTAGTTCACCTCAACAATAAAACTGTCGTTTGGATCCCAGCTAACAAATACTTCGTCTTTCCAAGTCAAAATAGGTTCATCGAGAAGATAATTTACATGTTGTTTGTATACTCTTAAAATAAAACCATTGTCAAGTTTTACAAAGTATCTTGTTTGATATCCCATGTAAATTTCTTCTTCAATAATTCCGTGAAATACATTTTTACCGGTTAAAGGCTTTTTAGAAATTTTAATCTTTTCAGGCCGTAAGGTGAGAAGTATTTGATTTTTTTCCTTTACTTCTTTATCTTTATAACAATAGAATTCTCCTATACCGGGTGCTTCGATCTTTAGCAATTCTTCATTAATTTCTAAAACAATAGCTTTCATTAAGTTTGTCTCACCAATAAATGTTGCAACAAATTTATCGGCGGGACTTTCATAAATTTCATATGGTGTACCATATTGCACTATTTTTCCTTCATTCATTACAGCAACATGGTCAGAAATGCTTATTGCTTCTGCCTGATCGTGAGTTACATATATGAAAGTTATTCCAACTTGATCGTGAAGATTGTCAAGCTCAATCAATAATTCCTGTCTAAGTTTAGCATCAAGTGCACTTACAGGTTCGTCAAGTAAGAGAACTTTTGGTTCATTTGCAAGAGCTCTTGCAATGGCTACTCTTTGTCTTTGACCACCTGAGAGTTGGTTAGGTTTTTTATATGCATGTTCTTCCAATCTAATTAAATTTAGTAATTTTTCAACTTTTTCTTTAATTTCATTTTCTGAATATTTTTTTAACCTCAGTGAAAAGGCAATATTTTCAAATACGTTTAAATGTGGAAAGAGTGCATAGTTTTGGAAAATTGTATTTACAGGTCTTTTATGAGGAGGTATAGAAAGAATAGAAACATTGTCAAATTTTATATCTCCTTCATCAGCGTTTTCAAGACCTGCTATTATTCTCAAAAGAGTTGTTTTACCACAACCTGAAGGACCAAGAAGGGAGAAAAATTCTCCCTTCTTGACTTCAAGGTTAACATTTTTTAATACTTGAAAATCTCCAAACCATTTATTAATACCTTTAATTGATACGTGACTTCCTATCATTCTTTTTCACCTTATTTACATAATTATTTCTTGCCATGCTTTGTTATATAATTCTATTGCATCGCCTAAATCATTTATAAATTCACAGTTTTTGAGATCTTCTAAAGTATAAATAGGTTCACTTGTAATATATTTTCTTGCTTCTGTATTTGGTGAAGGAAGTCCTAAAAATTCGGCAATTATTGCAGCATTTTTAGGATCAAGAATGTGATTTATAAATTTGTATGCAAGGTCAACATTTTTTGCATCTTTGAGTATAACCATGTTATCGATCCATAAAGTTCCACCTTCTTTTGGAATAAAGAAATCAAAATTATCTTCTTCACCTTCTGGAACTCTCTGGAATATATCTTCACCGTATCCATGAACTACCCAGTATTCACCATTCACTATTCCATTTGCATATGAAGATGCATCAAATTTTACAATATTTTTTTTCCATTTAAGTATCAATTGTTTTGCTTCTTCTATTTCTTTAGGATTTGTTGTATTAACAGAATACCCTAGATATTTTAATGCTCCACCAAATACTTCTCTCATATCGTCAAGAAGTGTCATTTTTCCTTTCAATCTTTCATCTTCAAATATAGCCCATGAATGTTCATAATCTTTAACATATTTTTTGTTAACAGCAATTCCTGTTGATCCTAGCATGTATGGTACGCTATATTCGTGATTTGGATCATAAATTGTTTTTGAAAGGATTTCTTTGTCTAGATATTTAAAATTAGGTATTTTTGAAAGATCTAATTTTAATAACAAACCTTCTTTTTTCATTATTGATACGTGATCTCCCGATGGGAAAACTATATCGTATCCCCCACCACCAGCTTTGATTTTTGCATACATTTCTTCATTCGAAGCAAAAGAATCGTAAACCACTTTACAATTGTATTTTTCTTCAAAAGATTTAATTACCTCTTCTGGAATATATTCTTCCCAGTTGTATATGTAAAGTACTTTCTTTTTAGGAATAGCAACAAATGTAACAACTACGACGACGGCAATTAATATTAAAGTAATCCAAAATTTTTTCATTTTTTCAACCTCCTTCACTATATTTTTTCAATAAAAATGGATGGACGACTTGTCCATCCAACAAATTATTAAATTGATTTATACATTATAAATTCTCTAATTCCTTTTTTAAGAAAGTTGGCAAGGCAAATGCAGCTTTATGAATTTCTTCGTTGTAATATTTTAATTCTTCGCCAAAGTTCTTAACTTTTTCAGGATCAAAATCTTTAATAGGATCAACTCCTTTTGATGCAAATGTGTAACCCCACATACCACTTGGATAAGTTGGCATAAATCCAAGGTATAGTTTTGTAACAGGGAATACTTTCTTTATTCTAGAATATGCAAGTCTTAACCATGCACCATCATATAACCAATCTTCTGATTCAGCAGAAAAAGTACCATTTTCCTTGAGAGCATCAAAACATGCTTTGTAAAAATCTTCAGTAAATAGGTGCCCTCCTTCACCTGCTGTTGGATCTGTTGAATCAATTATAATTACATCAAATTCATTTTTAAAATTCCTTACAAATTGAGAACCATCTTCAAAGACAAGTTCTACCCTTGGGTCATCCAATTTTGAAGCTGTGACAGGAAGATATTTTTTTGCTGCTTCGACAACCATTTCGTCAATTTCACACATTATAACTTTTTCTACACTTTTGTGTTTCAATACTTCTCTTACACTTCCACCGTCACCGCCACCAATTACTAATACCTTTTTTGGGTTTGGATGCATGAACATTGGTACATGAACTAGCATTTCGTGGTAGAAAAAGTCATCCTTTTCTGTAGTCATTGTAATTCCATCTAATGAAAAGACTCTACCAAAGAAATCCGTTTCGAAAATATCTATTCTTTGATATTTACTTTGTGCACTATAAAGATGTTTATTCATTTTCATGAAAATACCACAATTACCTGGAGTGTAATATTCAAAGTACCAGAGATGTCTATTAGGTACAAAGCCATATTGCATTCCATCGATTATTTTTTTTTCGGACATACTTACACCTCCATTTTATGCGGGGAATTTTCTGGAATTCCTATTTCGTCGTATTTCCCCCTTAAATGTTCTACAACATGTACTCTTTGGGATTTCAAAACTTCTTTAAGATATGTAAAAGCCTTCCATGGATCTACATCATCTCCACATGTAAACAAATCTACAGCGGCGTAACCGTATTCAGGCCATGTATGGATTGTTAAATGAGATTCTGATATAACTACTACTCCACTTACTCCGTAAGGGAGGAATCTATGGAATGAGGAGTTAACTAGCGTAGCACCAGTTTCATACGCTGCATTTTTCATTGATTGCTCAATTTTTTCAACATTGTCAAGAATTTCCTTGTCACAGTCATAAAATTCTGCTATGATATGTCTTCCTAAGCTTTTCATAACAATCCCTCCCCTTTTAAAGATTTTTTATTCAATATCTATCCAGAGAAATTTTACGCTCTTTTCATATGGATTTCTTATTTTATGTTTCCTATCTGAACAGTAGTAAAAACAGTCGCCTTGATTTACTTTATATACTTTTCCATCTAAAATTAATTCCAACTTCCCACTTATTACGTATCCAAATTCATCGCCTTCATGTGGATCTTCTTCTTCTGTCTCAGCACCTGGTGCTAATTCAATAAGTTTCGGGTCAATCGATTTATCTTCGATATTGTCCATGAGTATATATCCTTTTATTCCGTATTCATCCAGGTACATTGGAACTCTTTCGCTTGCTTTAAAAACTATCTTTTCTTGTCTTTTATCTGTAGAAAAGAAAGTTTTTAAATCGCTACCTAAAACTCTTAAAATCCTTTCTAAAGTGTCTATTGAAGGTGATACTTGATCATTTTCGAGTTGAGAAATAAAGCTCCTTGAAAGATCACATCTGTCTGCTAGCTCTTCTTGCGTGTACCCCCTTGCAATGCGTAAAGTCTTTATTTTCTTACCTAATTTCAATATCCCACCCCATGTGATGTCTATAATACTGAACAAAATATGTCTATGATACAGAACATATTATATAACCATTTTGCTATTTTTTGTGTGAAAAAAGGGTAACTTTAATGTAACAAATTTGATATTGATACCGTACGTATGGAAAGTTGTTATTTGAAAGTAGTCATGTATAATGTATAATAAATAAATAGAATAACGAAAGGGGGAGAAGATAGTGATATTGTTTGGTACTGGTGGAATACGTGGAGTTATGAGAGAGGGAGAATTTGATGAGAAAACTGTTATGGTTGCAAGTAAGGGTGTTTCAAATTACATGAAAGATAATAATCTTAACAAAGTTATAATAGCATACGATACTCGAAACAATTCAAGAAAATTTGCAGAATTAGCAGCTCAAGTTTTTTCTGCGGATAATCACGAAGTTAAAATTTTTGATAGACCTGTACCAACACCTGTTTTATCGTTTGCAGTTAGATATCTAAAATATGACATGGGAGTTGTAATTACAGCAAGTCATAATCCACCAGAATATAATGGTTACAAAGTTTATACTTCAAACGGAGTTCAGGCAGTACCAAGTGTAACTAATGTATTATCAAGGTATGTAGAAAACGCTTGGAATTTACCAATAAATTTATCAGAAAATTATGAATTTGTTGGAGATAATATTTTAAATGTTTATATTGATAAAGTAGTAGAATTAATTTCTACAGATTTGAGTGGTCTTAAGGTACTTTATACTCCTCTTCATGGTACAGGTGCATTCCCTGTAGTTAAAGTTTTAGAAAAATTGGGAGCAGAAGTTATTAAAGTAGAAGAACAAATGGTTCCAGATGGTAATTTTCCAACGGTTACTACACCAAATCCTGAGGATGATGAAGCGTTGGTGTTGTTATATAAATATCAAAAACAGTACGGTGCAGATTTAGCAATAGCTACTGATCCAGATTGTGATAGAGTGGGGGTTGTTTGGAAAGGTAAAAGACTTACTGGAAATCAAGTAGGAGTTTTAATAGCAGATTATTTATTAAAAGATGCAGATGAATCATCGATGATTGTAAAAACTATTGTTACTACTAATATGGTAAAGCCAATATGTGATGAAAAAGGAGTAAAGCTATTTGAGACTCCGACAGGGTTTAAATTTATTGGAGATCTTGCAGAAAAAAGTAGATATAAATTTTTATTTGGTTTTGAGGAAAGTTGTGGATATCTTACAGGTGATATAGCACGAGACAAAGATGCAGTAATAGGTTCTGCTTTGATTGCATCTGTTGCAAAACACTATGATTTAATTGAAAGATTGAATCATTTGTATGAAAAATATGGATATTATTTTGAAAAATTGTTGAATTTTAAATTCAAAGAACTTTCAATTGCAAAAAAACTTTATGAAAAAATTAAAGCAGGGAATATCCCATTTGATGCTAATATAGTAGATTATTCAAAGGGATACAAAGATATTGAACCTAATGAAACTATAAAGTTAGAATTTGAAGATGCATCTATTTTTGTTAGACCATCTGGAACTGAACCAAAACTAAAAGCTTATGTTATGGTTCACTCAGATAATAGAGAATATGCTGAAAAAAGACTTCAAGAACTTTCAGATTCCTTTTCTTCTTTCATTGAGAGTATGATCTGAATAAATCCATCAAAAAGATTGCATAACTCAGGAAAAGTACTACAAAATATTTCCATTTCAACGTTTACAATATCAACATCCTCTCTGTAAATGGGACCAGTTATAGAGTTTAAGGTCCCATTTTTTTTAACATTTTCAATTGTTGTTTTTAGAAGACTTTCCATAACTTCAAGGAACATTTCATGTGGTAAATTTGCGTTTTTATAAAATTTTTCTGCAAGATATACAAGTGCAAGTGGAAAGTTGCTCATTAAAACAGCAGAAAGATGATAGAGAACTTTTGACTCAGAAGGTATTTCAAAATATTTTCCACCAAGTAAGTTTACTATTTCTTTTGTAATTTTTGTATTTCCCTCAATTCCAAATACAATATCTTTAAAACTTGTTTCTTTACCTAAAACAGGGCAATTAGGATGCATCGATGCTGGATTCCACTCTTTTGGAAATATTGTTGAGGGATGGAATCCGCTAAAATGGATTACAGTGTTACCTTCAGAAACAAAATTTTTAATTAGGTCAACAGAATCTGGTAAAGTTGAGTCGTTTAAACCTACAAGTACTATATCTTCAAATTTAAAATTGTCATTGTATGTTACTGGAATGCCTTTTCCAAGTTCATCAGAAAGTTTTTTTGCCTTGTTTAAGTCCCTTGAAACTATGTACCCAATATCTACTTTATCTTTTAAATTGAATAAAATAGCAGTAGTTACCTTTCCAATTCCAACTATGTTTATTTTCATAATTTCCCCCCTAAAATAAGCTAGTTAAAAAACTTAATATTGGTGATATAAAAAGTGCTGGAAGAAAATTTCCAACTTTTGTATCCTTTATATCAAGTATCTTTAATCCTATACCAAGTACCATTACTCCACCTACTGCAACTAAATCATTTAAATACAAAGGATTTGTCAAAAAAGAAAGTTTTGAAGAAAGAAGCACTATAGTACCTTGAACCAATAATACCGAAATAGCAGATAACATAACCCCAAGTCCGTATATTGATGAGAGAACTATTGAAGAAATTCCATCAAGTAGTGATTTCATATAAATCAAAGAACCATCTTTGGTAAGACCTGCGGTAATTGATCCTACAATTGTTAGCGGTCCTACTAAAAAAAGAATTGAAGATGCTACAAAACCTGTTGAAAAATCCCCTTCTTTAATACTATCGCCAATTTTTTTTAATTTATCTTCTATATTTATTAATTCTCCTATTATTCCACCAATAACCATAGATCCTAACACTATTAAAAAGTTATTGGCCTTTATTATCATATTTATAGCCATACCAATTGTGCTTAGCCCGACTGCCAAAAATAGAATTTTTCTAATATTTTCCGGAAATCCTTTTTTTAGGATCATTCCAATTAAACTTCCTATGACAACTGCTATTGCATTTACAACAGGAGTAAGTATATTTTTCACCTCCTAAAGGTATATTACAAATGCCCCTGAGATTAATAAAATTGTTCCAAATATTCTCACTTTAATTTTTTCTTTAAAGAAAATGTAAGAAAATAGTACAGAAACTAATGCTGAAATCATTGATACAGGTTCTGCAATGCTAACATCCATGTATTTGAAGGCCATGAGCAGCGCAAAATATGCATATGCATTACAAAAACCACCTAATAATAGATATATTATATTTTTCTTTGTATAGTCTATATGTACCTTTACATTTTTATGTGATAAAAGGCTTACAGTAAAAAAGTATATCGTAATTATTAAATAAACTCCAAGGGAATAGCCAAGTTTGTTAAATGATGTGGTAAGAAACCCATCGACGACTCTACCTATGGCCATGAGTAGGGAAGAAATAATCATAGCAAGTGCGCCTTTACTTTTTAATATATTTTTGTATGAACTTGAGATTGATTTTTCTTTTTTTAGATATGAAACACCGTATATCATTAAAATGCTACCAACAATTTTTTGTATGGTAATTTTTTCACTTAAAAACAAAAAGCTAATGAAAATTAAAAATATAGCGTTAATATTATAAAGTGGTGCAACAACTGAAACATCTTCTTTTGATAGTGCATACATATATAAGAAAAAAGAAAAAGAATAGATCGTTCCACTTATTAAAGATACTTTTATTATATCAAAACTGAGATAGTTTATAAAAGGCAAAAACATTAAAGTTGAAAAACCGAAAAATCCCCATGCAGATATAATTGGGGAAGAATTTTTAGTTAAGATTTTTCCAAATATTCTTTCAAAACCTAGCAAAATAATTCTAATTGTTATCCACATCATATTTTTTTAAGTACTCTTCTTGTTTTTGAAACATTTCTTTTGCATTGGTTGTATCATATTCATGGTCATAGCCTGCTACATGCAATGCTGCGTGTATTAAAACTGTAAGTAATTCCTTTTCAAAGGTATTATAAAATTTCTCGGCATTTTCTTTTATAACATCTTCACATACGAATATTTCTGCATATAAATCATCATCTCCGTATACAAAAGTTAGTACATCCGTTGGAGCATTTATATTTCTATACTGGTTGTTTAATCTTTCAATTTCTCCTTTATCAATAAAGACTAAATTTACATTAACATCTTTGCCAATCTCGGTTTTTAGAATTTCATCCATATATTTTAAGTATCCTTCTTCAATTTGTTTGTTTGTTGTCACCATTTGCCTGCACCACCTTTTTTATCTCTTCTTTAGGATACTCTATTCTTGCTTTTGTTATGTTTACAATAACTTTTATAAATTCATCTATTATCAATTCCAATTCTTTTAGATTTAACCCAGATTCATCTAATTGCCTTTCGTTGTAAATAGATGAAACAATATTTTCTACCAAGTCTTTTATTCTCTGATAATTTGAAGAATTTAAACTCTTTAATGCAGCTTCAACACTATCGGCAAGCATTATTATTCCAGCTTCTTTGAATTGAGGTTTTGGACCAGGATATCTAAATGAATCTTCAGATACATTTTCTTCAAGTTCTTTTGCTTTATGATAAAAATATTTTTGTACTCTTGTACCGTGATGCTGCGGTATTATAAATTCTATCGTTAGAGGAAGTCTATATTTTCTTGCTAATTCTATACCTGATTTAACATGGTCTTCTAGAATAAGATGACTTAAGAAAGGACTTATGCTATCATGAGGATTTTCTTGATTGTCTGGAATATTTTCTACAAAGAAATAAGGCCTTATCATTTTACCTATGTCATGAAAATATGAGGCAACACGTGCAAAAGTTGAATTAGCACCAATCCTTTCTGCTGCTGCTTCAGCAAGGGTTGCTACCATAATACTGTGATAATATGTTCCAGGTGCTTGAAGAGACAGTCTTTTTAAAAGTGGATGATTCATGTTTGCAAGTTCTGAAAGCCCGATATTCGAGTATATTCTTGTAAAATATTCTATATATGGTAGTGTACCAAGTATTATTATAGTTGAAATGAAAGGATTTAGAACTCCATAGGAAATGTCGTAGATATTTAAATATAAAGGTTTTAGAGGGATTTGATCAAGAAGTAATGCAAACGATAGCAAAGAGGTGAAAACGGCAGATTTAGCAATCTCTATTCTTCTGTTTATATTCCTTATCAAATAGTTCATTAATAATATTTGAGATATCATGTATATAGCGCTATAAAAATCATTTATATGGAAAGCTATTAAAATACTTTGCAGTATTCCTGCTGAAAACCCAACTATATAAGAAGTTAATAGCGTTAGAAGCAAAGAAGATATTAGAAAAGGAGAAAGTGTTAAATCAAAGCGCTTAATTGAAATATAAGTTATAAATACTCCAAAAATAAAAAGGAAATAAAAAGTATTTTTGTATATTTTGTGTAATTTAAAATAAAAGACTTCTTCAAACACTTTTTCTATTACTAAATACCAAATAATAATTAAAAAAATAAGTTCGTAAATTGCTTTTATAATATTAAAATCAAAAAAATTTAATAAAGCAACAGTAATAAAAGAAACAATTACACCATCAAAGTTTTTTAACGGTATTTTTTTCACTCTTTTACCCCTTTTTCATAAACTTCATAAGCTTTTATTATTTTTTTTACAAGAGGATGTCTAACAACGTCTGCTTCGCTAAGATAGACAAAACCAATACCTTCAATTCCTTTAAGAATTTTTTCTGCCATTACAAGTCCTGAATTTTCTTTAATATCAATCTGTGTTATGTCTCCCGTTATAATCGCCTTTGAATTAAAGCCAATTCTTGTTAGAAACATTTTCATTTGTTCATAAGTTGTATTCTGAGCTTCATCAAGTATTATAAATGCATTATTTAAAGTTCTGCCTCTCATATATGCAAGAGGTGCGATTTCTATTATATTTTTTTCTCTATAAGATATAAACTTTTCGAGTGGCAACATATCCATTAATGAATCAAATAGTGGCCTTAGATAAGGATCAACTTTTTCAGAAAGATCACCTGGTAAAAAACCAAGCTTTTCCCCTGCTTCAACTGCAGGACGTGTTAATATTATTCTACTAACTTTTCCACTTCTTAAATAATCTACAGCAAGTGCAGAGGCGAGGTACGTCTTTCCAGTCCCAGCAGGTCCAATTACAAATACTATATCATTTTTTTCTACCGCATCAATATAGGCCTTTTGCCCCTTTGTTTTTGGTTTTACCCTGCCTCGAGCAATAGTTTTTGTAACAACATTTGAAAGAGCTTCTTCTTGAGTTTCCTCTTCTTTTTCAGAAACAAGGTATTCAAATTCATGCTTATCTAACAAATGACCATCACGTGTAATATTAATCATCTCTTTTATTATACTTTCTACAATTTCAATTTTCTTTTCGTCATCACCTCGAATGAAAATATCATTTCCTCTTAAACTAATTTCAAGTCCGAATTTCTTTTTCAAGTATCTCAGTCTATTATCGTATTGCCCAAACACTTCAACGACAAATACGTCTTTTGGAATAGATATCTTTTTTAACACGTAAGCACCTCACTTTAAATTTTGCAAAAGTTGCCTTGCTTCTTCTTTTGCTTCTTCATGTGTAGCATTTAACAGTGGATGAGCATTTGAATTTATAACTATTTCATACTCTTTTTTTGCCTCTTCAACCTTTCCCATTTTTTCGTATAACTTCCCAAGTTCTAGATGTATATTTGGGTAATTTGGAAGAATTTCCAAGGCATCAAGCAAATATTTTTCTGCTTTTTTATAGCTTCTCAAAGGCCATGGAACATCTCTAAACCTCATTCCCATTGCAATTAATGCAAGTCCTTTATAAAAGTTATCATCAAGAATTTCAATAGCCTTTTCAATGTAGTTGTCAAAATCATTTAACATAAAAAGACTTTGAACGATTCCTTTATACTGAGCCAACCTTCCAACTATAGCGCCTGCAACATAATATGCTCTACCGTTATTTGGATCTTTTTCAATTTCTTTTTTAATCACTTCAAGTGCTTCAGTATACAACTTTTCTTTATCTTCAGAATCTCCCCATAGAGCGTATTCCATCAAGGCTTCTGCGTAAATAACATTATTTTGTTCTTTTTTTGCAGTTGATATAACATCTTTTATTAGGTCAATGTCATGAAAATTCCTTGCTTTTATAAAATTTTCTTCAAGACTATTTGAGAAAAATACACTAGATAAAAGAATCAAAAAAATAAGAGCAACTTTTTTCATAGAAACTCCCCCTATCCCCCGTTTTTAAGCAATTATACCATATTACACAAACTTTTTATTGTTTCTTCTACTAATGATGATACACTCTTGGTTTCTTTGCTATTGATAATATGTTTGACTTTCTTTAAAACAATTGTTTCAGCATGTTTTTTTATCCTTCTATTTAGACGTTTTTTTAATTCTCCATTTTTTGAAAAATTATTAAAACAATCGTTTATACTCTCAACTAATTTTTCTACTCCTACTCCAGAAGTTGCAATAGTTTCTATGATAGGTTTTTTAACATTGGAAAATGATAATGTATATTCCAATTGTACTTTTAGAGAATTTGCACCATCTAAATCTGCTTTATTTATAACATAAATATCACCGATTTCCATTATACCAGCCTTTAATAGTTGAATTTCATCACCATTTCCTGGAGATAAAACCAATATTACCACATCCGATGCAAATACAATGTCAATTTCGCTTTGCCCTGCCCCAACAGTTTCTATAAGTATATAATCAAAACCAAATGCATCCATTAATTTTATTACATCAAATATACTCTCATTAAGCCCGCCAAGACTATTACCACTACCCATGCTTCTGATAAAAACTCCATCGTCCAGAAAATGCTTTTTCATTCTTATTCTATCACCTAAGAATGCACCGCCCGTGAAAGGGCTGGAAGGGTCGATTGCAATAATACCTACAGTTTTACCAGTCTCTCTTAGCTTTGTAATAATAGCATCGACAAGTGAGCTTTTTCCTGCGCCAGGACTTCCAGTAATTCCAATAATTTTTGACCCTGAAGATGGCAATTCTTCTATAAAAGATGTATCTTCATTGTTTTCAACATACGTTATAAGTTTTGCCAGTGCTTTTTGATCTTTTTGTTTTAATTTTTCAATTAATTCTTTCAATTCTATACCTCCGCAAAAAGTCCTTTTATTTTTTCAACAATTGTTGAAAGAGGTGTTCCAGGTCCAAAAACCTCTTTTATTCCCATTTTTTTTAGTTCTCTTGCATCATCTTCTGGAATTATTCCACCGACAAATACAGGAATATTTTCTATATCATTTTCTTTCATAAGATCTAATACTTTTTTGCAAATACTCATATGTGCCCCAGAAAGTATTGAAAGTCCTATAACATCAACATCTTCTTGGATTGCAGCTTTGACTATTTGTTCGGGAGTTTGTCTAAGACCTGTATATATTACTTCCATACCAGCATCTCTCAAAGCTTTTGAGACAACTTTAGCTCCTCTATCATGACCATCAAGCCCTGGTTTAGCAATTAATACTCTTATCTTTTTTTCCATTTTTTCTCCCCCTATTCAAGTTCAATTAATACTTGACCTGTATCTACGTTGTCTCCTTCTTTAACCAATACATTTTTAACAGTTCCTGAAAATTCAGAAATAATTTCATTTTCCATTTTCATAGCTTCTAAAATGGCTACTTTATCACCTGAATTAATTTTTTGCCCGGCTGAAACTAAAACTTTTAATACTATTCCTGACATTGGAGCAACAATTTTTGCTCCAGAAGATGGGCTTGCTACTTCTTGTTTTGGAGCAGTTTTTTCTTCAACAGTTGATTGAGTTTGTATTGACTTTGTTTCATTTTCGACAACTGGCTCAGGGGTTGGAACACTCTGTATCGATTGAGCGCCACCTAATTCTTCAACTTCTACTGTGTATTCTTTTCCGTTTACTCTAACCTTGAACTTTCTGACCATCCTTTTACACCTCTCCATCCAGTTTTTTTCCAGAAGGTCCATTCTCTTTTTCTGTTTTTCTTTGATACAGATATTATTCTTATATTACTCCCCATTAACGCGTATATAGCAGCCATGACAGCTGCGATTTCTTCTTCACTTTCTTCACTCTCAAGTAGAATATTTTTTTCGTTTGTTACTTCTTGAGAGTGAATTTTTTTAGGTAGTTTCATGGAAGCTTTTTTTGAAAAAAATCCAAAAAGCAAGAAAACGAAATATAGGATAAAAAATATTAAAAATACCGTTACTAGACCTATGAAGGTAATTATAAACATTTGCATTTATTTCACCTCATAATGGTATATTTCCATGCTTTTTCTTTGGCCTTGGTTCAACTTTTGTTTTTCCGTATTCTAGAGATTGAGCAATAAATCTTCTAGTTTGTCTTGGATCAATTACTGCGTCAATATAACCTCTTGAAGCAGCCACATATGGGTTTGAAAATGCATTTTTATATTCTTCAATCTTTTGTTTTCTGGTTTCTTCAGGATTTTCAGAAATTTCGATGTCGCGTTTAAAAATAATATTTGCAGCACCTTCAGGTCCCATAACTGCAATTTCGGCTGTTGGCCAAGCTGCAACAAAGTCTGCACCAAGGTGTTTACTTCCCATTGCTATATATGCTCCACCGAAGGCTTTCCTTAATATTATTGTTATTTTTGGAACAGTTGCTTCACTATAGGCATAAAGTAATTTAGCTCCGTGACGTATTATTCCACCGTGTTCTTGTTTTGTGCCAGGAAGATATCCTGGAGTGTCTACAAATGTGACAATAGGAATATTAAATGCATCTAAGAATCTTATAAATCTTGCAGCTTTGTCTGAAGAATCAATGTCAAGAACACCTGCAAATACATTTGGTTGATTTGCAATTATACCTACTGGATAACCATTTATCCTTGCAAAACCTACTACTATATTCTTTGCAAAATGTTCGTGAACTTCTAAGAATTCGCCATTATCCACAATTTTTTTAATTACATTTTTAACATCGTATCCTTTTTTAGAATCTGGTGAAACAATATTGAGTATTGAGTCATCAATATCTAAATCTTGTGTAGAAGATGTTAATAACGGTTCTTCCATGTTATTTTGAGGAATATATGAAAGTAATTTTTTTGCAATATTGATTGCATCTTCATCGCTTTGTGCTACAAAGTGTGCATTTCCACTTTTTGAATTGTGAATGAAAGCTCCTCCAAGATCTTCTTTACTTATTTCTTCGCCTGTAACTGCTTTAATTACATTTGGGCCTGTGATGAACATTTGAGCAGTTTTGTCAACCATTATTACAAAATCAGTAATTGCTGGTGAATAGACTGCACCTCCAGCGCAGGGACCGGCAATAATTGTAATTTGAGGTATTACACCTGAAGCAAGGGTATTTCTAAAGAATATTTCACCATAACCGTACAAGGCATCAACGCCTTCTTGTATTCTTGCGCCACCTGAATCGTTAATTCCTATAATTGGTATGCCAAGTTTCATTGCAAGATCCATTATTTTAACGATTTTTTTTGCATGCATTTCTCCTAAAGAGCCACCCATTACTGTGAAATCCTGAGAAAATGCTGCAACAGGTCTTCCATTAATTTTTCCAATTCCAACAATTACTCCATCTGCTGGTAATTCTTTTTTATCAAGTCCAAAGTTAGTGTTTCTATGTTTTACAAATTTATCAATTTCTTCAAAAGTTCCTTCGTCAAATAGAAGAGCAATCCTTTCTCTTGCAGTTAATTTTCCTGCTTTATGTTGCTTTTCAATTTGTTTTTCTCCTCCGCCAAGTTCAATGTTTTCTTCTAATTCTTTAAGTTTTTTTATTAATTCTTCCATCGTTTTTCCTCCTTTTAGTGATTTCCTTCAACTAATTCTAACAACACGCCACCAGTTGTTTTTGGATGTAAGAACAGTACTTTGGTTCCTCCAGCACCTTTTTTTGGCTCATCTGAAAGTGGTTTAAAACCAAGATTTTTGGCAAGTTCTACAGCTTCATCAATGCCTGTTACATTAATAGCTACATGGTGAATTCCTTCAGCTTTTTTCTCTAAAAATGATGAAATTTCAGAATTTTCATTAAGAGGTTCGAGCAGTTCAAATCTTGTTTCACCAATTTTTACAAAGTATACTTTTAATCCTCTTTCTGGTAGTTCTTCTTCTCCACTAACTTCAAGCCCAAGAAAATCTTTGTAAAGTTTTAATCTTTCTTTGGCATTTTTTACTGCTATGCCAATATGATCTATTTTATTTGATTTCAAAATCATCACCTCCGCTAAAATTTTAACATTGCCAAGGTGGTTAATCAAATATAGAAAATTACGATTAAAGCCAGCCAAGCAGCTTCATAGTCCTTTTAGTAAATGATTTAATAGCTTTTTTTTCAACATCTGTGCCACTATATAATTCTTTAAACTCTTCGGGAGTTAATTCGGTTAATTTTACATCTGTATGAGCAATTGCACTCTCTGTATAATTTTCATTAATTAGTGACTCAATTCCAATAACGTCATTTTTTTCGAGTTTTTCTTCTAATTGACCAAATTTTACTACTACTTCACCAGACTTTATTAAATAAACTGAATTTGCCTCTTGACCTTCCTCAAATATTTTTTCTCCTTTTTTTATCTCATTTGTTTTCATTTAACATCACCTCAACATGCTTGGCAATTTCCGAATAAGTAAGCCACATTACATTTCCTTCTTCTTTGTAAACAAGTGCTAATAAATTTAGTGCATTGAGGCATAAATTTAAATCATCTGAATAATGTAAAATTATTTTCTTGCAAAGTAGTTTTGCTATATATCTATCTCCAAGTGTGGAATAAACTTTCTTTGCAGTATCCAATATAAGCTCTCCGCCAAGTTTTGAGTCTGGGAATTTTTTGAAAAAACTTTTTATATAATTTACTTTTGTAATCATTTTTGAATCATCTATTGATTCAATTAGATTTATAGCTGCTTCTTCATCATCGGGTAGATTATCTGAAGTAAGTGACAAAAGCGTTTCTACTTCTTCTATTACGTTATCAATATTCTCCTCGTCAATTACGAAGTCTTCTAAAGAGAAATTTTCTTCAGCATTTTTATTCTTTCTTAATTCTATTAATCTTTTTAAAATATTTTCAAATTCATCTGATAATTCTACCTCTTCAATTTCCGATTCTTCGATAGCAGAGACATCGCCAAAAAGAGGAATTTCCAGTAAATATTCGGCAATTGCTATATAATCACCAGGGTTCAATATTACAGGTCCAGATTTTTTTAACTCACGTACTTTTCCACTTTTTAGCTTATAAAGTTTTCTAGGTACTTCATTAGTTGTAAAAATAATTCCCTGGATTTTCATTATTTCACCTCTTGACCTTTAATTTCTTTTTTCCTTTCTTTTCTGCAACTCTTCTCTCTTTTCTGTTTACAAGTGTAAATTCATCGTGTTGGGTATTTATTTTTTTCAGCTCGTTTTCTGACTCTTTTTCGGCTTCATCAGTGATTTTTCTAATGTTTAAAGTATAAATTATAGTTTGCTCAAATATTTTAGCCATCATCTCATCAAACATTCTAAATGTTTCCTTTTTAAATTCCAAGATTGGATCTTTTTGTCCATACGCTCTAAGGCTTACTGCTTCTTTTACGTGTTCAACTTCTTCAAGGTACTGCCTCCAATTCTCATCTATTACACGCAATGCTATGAACTTTCCAATTTTTGGGAAATCTTCTCCCAATTCTTTCTTTTTATTTTCAAATTTTTCCATTAAAAGATTTTTTAGATATTCTTTAAGTTCATTTCTAGTATCAGGCAGTTTATCAAGGCTAATATTTAATATTTTTAAAGATTCTTTTATTTCTTCTACATTACAAACGCCTTTTTCACAAAATTCTTCGAGCCTTCTTTCAATAAAATCATCTATTGCATCGTTGAAGTGTTCATCGATATTTCCTGAAAGTAGATATTCTCTATAGCTATATATTGCTCGTCTTTGTGTATCCAAAACAGTATCCATTTGAAGTAAATTTTTTCTTATTCCAAAATTTATACTTTCAACCTTTTTTTGGACCCTTTCTATTAATTTTGTAAGCATAGGATGATATATTGGCTCACCTTTTTCAATTTTTACTAGATTCATTATTTTTTCAAGTTTTTCTCCACCAAATATTCTTATAATATCATCTTCTAAGGACAAGAAGAATATAGATTCACCTGGGTCACCTTGTCTTCCAGCTCTACCTCTAAGTTGGTTGTCTATCCTTCTACTTTCATGTCTTTCAGTTCCAATTATAAGTAACCCGCCTAATTCCTTTACACCGGGGCCTAATTTAATGTCTGTCCCCCTACCAGCCATATTAGTTGCAATTGTAACTGAACCTTTTTGACCAGCTAATGCAACGATTTGAGCTTCCTTTTCATGATGTTTTGCATTTAAAACGTTGTGAGGTATTTTTTCTTTGCTTAGCATTTTACTCAATCTTTCGCTTTTTTCAATGGATGTTGTACCTACTAAAACAGGTTGCCCTTTTTCATAGCGTTTTTTTATTTCTTTTACTACTGCCTCAAATTTTTCGTCTTCTGTTCTGTAAATTAAATCGTCTCTATCTATTCTGATCATTGGTTTGTGAGTTGGGATAACAACTACTTCCATACCGTATATTTGTTTAAATTCTTCTTCCTCTGTTTTAGCAGTTCCTGTCATACCGGAAAGTTTTTCATACATTCTAAAGTAATTCTGGTATGTTATAGTTGCATAAGTAACCGACTCTTCTTTGATTTTAACTCCTTCTTTTGCTTCAATAGCTTGGTGAAGTCCTCCACTGTATCTTCTTCCTGGAAGAAGTCTACCTGTGAATTCGTCTACTATTACAATCTCACCGTTATGAATAATATAATCTACATCTTTTTTAAACAGGTAATGTGCTTTTAAAGCATTTAATAAGAAATACATTTTATTCACGTGTTCAGGATCATAGAGATTTTCTATATTTAAAAGTTTTTCTATATATTCTATACCTTCGTCTGTTAATATTACAGATTTTTTCTGCTCGTCTATAGTAAAATGCTTGTCTTTTACGAGTTTTTTAGCAATTTGATTGAAGCGAATATAATCTGAAGCTTTTGTTTTTGATGGACCACTTATTATTAAAGGAGTTCTTGCCTCGTCTATAAGGATGCTATCTACTTCGTCCACTATTGCATAAAAATGTCCTCTTTGAACTCTATCTTCCAGGTCTATTACAAGATTGTCTCTTAAGTAGTCAAACCCAAACTCTGTATTTGTTCCGTATGTTATATCACACTCATATGCTTCTTTTCTGCTGATTTCCTTCAATTCAACCTGATAAGCTTCTACTGCTTCTTTATTTTTGGCTTCATCTTCAAGAAATTCTCCATTAAAACCTTGAGGCCAAACACTCAAATTTTCATTTAACGCCTTTTTTGCAAGTTCTTCATTTTTCCAAATAACTTCATATGACTTGTTTTGTGTATTTATAACACCTACTCTAAGTCCCAAAGCAAGATATATAGGTCCCATCCACATGGCGTCTCTTTTTGCAAGATAATCGTTTACAGTTACAAGGTGAACGCCTTTTCCAAGTAGTGCATTTAATACAACTGGCATAGTTGCAACTAGAGTTTTTCCTTCACCTGTTTTCATTTCTGCAACTTTTCCCTCATGAAGAACCATTGCACCTATAAGTTGTACATCAAATGGTCTTAATCCAATTACTCGTTTGGATACTTCTCTTACTATTGCAAAAACTTCTGGAATATATTCGTCAATATTTTCAGGAGTAATATTTTCTTTAATTGTTTTCAAGGAATTAATTAATTCGGTTAAATTTTTACTTTCAAGGTTTATCTTGTTTATTTTATTTACTTTTTTCCAATATTTTTTTATAACCCTTTCATTTTTGTCGAATAATTTCACAATTCTTCCTCCTTTTTAAACTCATCAAAAAATAATTTTCCGCCTTTTTCATAAATAAAGACTGGATTTTTATAATTATTGTTTACCTGATGTTTTACTTCTCCAATTTGAACTAGAGGAGTGTTCATTGAAAGTGCAAGAACATATGAAGGCTTAATCTTAATACCTGCACGTACAACTCCACTACATTGGCCAAAAATTACGATAGAACCATTTGCAGTTATTTCAGAACCCGAATGTACATTACCTACAATTATTAAATGGCCTGTGTGATTTAGTTTTTGACCCGATCTTATATTTTTAATTATAATTAACGTTGTTTCTTTATCTTCTTCTCTTTTTATTGGAGTTTCTTTTTCATCATAATATTCAGTCAATATTCCTTTAACTTTTAGATTATAACTTTCAAATTTTTCAATTATCTTAGGAATATCATTAATCTTTTCCTTAAAATTTTCAATTTTGATCATTATTTTTTCACTATCATCAAAAAACTGCCTTATATCATGCATTTTATTGTCGATCTCTTTAAATAATGTGTCTAATTTTTCATATTTATCAATGTAAAAAACAATTCCAGATTTAAAGATTTTTAAGTTAAACAAGAGAGCTCCCCCCTAACTAAAAAACAATTTCTTCGATTTCGTCAATCCATTGGCCGAGATCAATTTCATTAAATTTTTTCAAAGTCTTTTTTAAGTCGAAAAATACACTTTGGAATAATTTTTCCTTATTTCCAGAAAAAATTTCAAGAGCACATTCAAGTAAAGCAGCAAAAAGATCGGCTGTCCTTACTATTTTTCCAGTATCTCCTGAAAATGGTTCAGCTGCAAAATCTTCATATTTTTCTAAGTGACTAAGTGATTTATTTTCTTTAACCCATTCATTAAACATTTGTTTTTCAACTAAAGAGACAAGAGAATCAAGTTCTGGGGTTTTCTTTTTTGTTGGAGTTATTACATCTCCTGTAAAAGCTTCAGGAAGGTCATGAAGAAGTGCCTTTTTTATCACCTCTTCTTTTTTATCTTTACTAAGACCAAGTTGTACAGAGATAATATATGCAATTGTTGTAACCACAAAAGAATGACCTGCAACTGTGGACTTTATGTTTCTGTACATTCTATTCCATCTTGTCATTGAAATCATGTTTAAGGCTATTGAAAATATTAATTTAGGTATATCGGAAACTTCAGAGAAATTTTTTAAATATGGTTGGAGCTTTTCTTCAAGTTCCTTTATTGGCTTGTTAAAATCGAAAACTTTTCCGTTGACCTTTGCTTCAAAAAGACTTGTTGAGATATCAGAAAATTTGTCGATTGGGTCAAATTCTTCTGAAGTTATATTTGTAATAGAGCTTTGGTCAACTATATTATATAGCTCTAAGAAAGCTTTTTCTCTCACTTTTTCCCAGACATCTGGTGATAATCTTTCTATTCTTTCTTTTAATTCAAGTGAAACGTCTGAGAGTACGAGCTTAGGAAGTATTCTATTCAATCGCCATTTTAAAGAAGGTTCAATATCTAATTTGTAGTAGTCTCTTAACGCAAATGATATTAGCAAGGTAGTGTATGCATTATCAGCTTCGGAAAATTTAACAATTGCAGGTTTGTTATTCCACCTTTGAATTGTAAATAAATTACCAAGCATGAAGATTAGTTTTCCATATCCCAAAGTTAACAACCTCCTTTATATTATCTATTCTAACACACTTTTAATTTAGTTGTAGAATTTCAAAGTCGTTATATAACAGATTAAAAAAGAGAATTTTATTAACCAATGCATTTTTAAAATCATCTTTAAGAATTTTGATAGCTTCAGAAACTTGAATTGATGCAGTTACAAGAACTGTTGGAGGAAATACCTCTGGAGTTTTTTGAATGTCAAATCCTTCGTATATATCTAAAAGAGATTTTGTAATTCCAGGTACTATTACCGTAACCTGTCCAGAAAATTCTTGGACGGCTCCATGTATCATTGGTATTTGTAGTTTTTTGCAGATTTTTTCCAAAACTAATCGGCCCTCAATATTGTCCATACAATCAAAAGCAATATCTACTTTTTCATTAAAGTGGGAAGGAAGAGCTTTATCTATTGCTTTAATATTGCAATTTGGGTTTATTTTTTTAAGTTTTTTCAATGCTGTGAATGCTTTGTTTTGATATAGATCTTCTTGGTTATAAAGAATTTGTCTGTTTAGGTCTGGAGGATCTATCATTTTAGGATCGTAAATAATTATGTTTTCAAAGCCTAATCTTACAAGATTATTTAGGACGGTAGATCCTAAACCTCCAGCCCCTGCCACTAATATTTTTATATTTTTAAGATTTAACCCGCTTATTAATTTTTTATGCCTTGAAATGTCAAGCATTATCCCCCCACCTACCGGTAATATAATTGCTAATTCGCCGTCTTCTATTTTGCTTTTTCTCAATATATTTTCCCCATTATTCAGTATTACAACAGATAACTTTATCGGTTGTGTGTCATTTATTATCAAAAAAGTTTTCTTATTTTCCTTGTCTATTTTTATTAGAACTTCTTTGTTAAGCTTTTTACTTATTTGCTTGAATAAATCATTTTCGCCTTTAAAATCAATTTCTATGCTACTTTTACCAAGTAAATATTTTATGCTTCCGACAAATTTTACCAACATCTTTCTCACCACCTTTTGATTATTTTATATATCTATTATATAATTTTTTTGGTGATAAATTATGATAGCTGTTTTTTCTGATATACACGGTTGTTTCTATGAATTTCATTTGTTATTGGATTATATTAATAAAAAATTTGGAAAATTTAAAATAAGGTATATATTTTTGGGAGACTATATTGATAGAGGTCCTAGTTCAAAAGAGGTTGTTGATAAAATTATTGAAATTGGGCCTAAAGTTTGTTTGCTGGGAAATCATGAGGATATGATGATTAGGTATATAAAAACAGGTAGATCTAGTTGGTTGTCTGAAAATAACGGAGGCATTTATACTTTAAAATCATTTTCGAGCATAGAAAAGATTAAAGATTACTTTTTCTTTTTTGAGAACCTAAAATTTTTACATGTTGAAACTTTATTTGGAAAGGTTAGATTCTTATTTTCCCATGCAAATTTACCTTCAAATTATCCCTTAGATGAGGCAATTAGATGGAAAGGTGACTATAGTTCGTTTTTAATGGAAAATGAAATTCCTCTTTCTGAAAGCAATATTTGGTATAGAATAGCTGAGCCAATTGAAGGTTATGTGCTGGTTCATGGGCATACACCAACATATGATGGCAAAATTTCTTTTTTAAAGATAAATGACAAAATAGTAGATATAAATATAGATACTGGTTGTGTTTTTGGTGGCCATTTAACTACTTTGCTTATTCCTGAAAACGAGCAGGAATTGAAAGAAACAAGTTATAATTTAATTGCCATTAATGAAAAAATTGATGAGGAAAAAATATCAATTTTTGAACTAGGAGGAGATTTATGAAGATAGTTGCTATCGTAAATCTGTTGTTAGTTACATTAATTTGGGGATTAACCTTTCCCATCCAAAAGATGGTTTTAGTTGATATTTCTCCTTTTGCTTACAATGCTATAAGATTTTGGATTGCAACAGTCCTATCTTTTTTTGTTTTTGGAAAAGGTAATAAATATGGTTTAATATTAGGTGTAGTACTTGGAATATCATACGCTGCTCAAACGTGGGGTCTTACACTAACAACATCTTCTAAAAGTGGTTTTATTACAGCTTTTTATATAGTATTAATTCCTATTTTTTCCTATTTTATTGAAAAAGAAAAGCCCACTAAGGTACAAATATTTTCATTTTTAATTGCTATGATAGGTGAGTATCTCCTTTCTGGAGGTATTGATAGTATAAATTTTGGGGATATTTTAACGTTTTTTTGTGCAATTCTTTACGCGTTACATGTTGTTTTGGTTACAGAATTTTCTAAAAAAAGCCCCGAAAAAGATTTGCTTACCTCTCAATTTTTAATGGTTGCACTATTAAATTCACTCTTTGGTTTGAATCAATCGTGGAAAATAGATGTTAAAATATTTAGTGTAGCTTTATTCACGGCGATTTTTGCTACGATTTATGCGTTAATAGCACAGGCAAAGTACCAAAAAGTGGTTGGAAGTAATACTTCTGCACTTATTTTTGTAGGCGAGCCTGTATTTGCAACTATTTTTTCAATTATTTTGCTTTCTGAAAGGCTTGATATGTTACAGATTTTTGGTGTGGTTTTAACAATGTTTGCTTTGATATTATCAATAATTCCCGAAAAATATTTTAGGAATTTTTTTAGACACGTAGAAAAATAACTATGAAAAGGGGGTAAAGACATGTTCAATTCAAATTTTTCAACATTGAAAGCGGCAATGGATGTTGCACTTAAAAGGCAGGAAATACATTCACAGAATATCGCTAATGCTGAAACTCCAAATTACAAAAGAAAATATATTGTTTTTGAAGAATTGTTAAATGAATCAAAAATGAAGTTGAGTTTAAAAACGACTTCAGGAAAACATATAGAAAGAACTCCAAAGGTTGTAAATCCTATTATTAAGGCTCAAAAAAATACTTCATTAACTAACGATGGTAATAACGTAGATATTGATATTGAAATGGTAGAAATGGTAAAGAATGCGCTTAGATATCAAACTTTATCCAGGCTTATGAGCGCTAATATTGATAGATACAATACAGTTATTAGGAATATTAGGTAAGGAGGTAAAACATGAATGAATTTAATATAATGACGATTTCTGCAACAGGAATGTCAGCTCAAAGGCTCAGAATAGATGTTATATCAAATAATCTAGCAAATTCAGAAACAACACGAACTGAAAATGGCGAGCCGTATAGAAGAAAGGTACCAGTATTCCAGGAACTTTTGAGAAATATTAATGGTAGATTGGAAAATGGTGGAGTAGTTGTGAAAAAAATTTACGAGGATAAATCTCCATTTAGGATAGTATACGATCCAACACATCCAGATGCTGATGAAAATGGTTATGTTAAACTTCCAAATGTAAATGTTGTAAGGGAAATGGTGGATATGATTAATGCTCAAAGAGCATACGAAGCAAACGTTACTGCATTTAACACTACAAAAGCTATGATAAATAGTGCTCTCCAAATTGGGAGGTGATTTGTATGATAGATAAAATAAACGGTGTAGGAAATTATGGAAATCTAAAACCTTCAAGTGTAAAAAAACAGAATACGGATTTTACTAAAATACTTAATGATGCTCTAAAGAGCGTAAATGATCAGCAAAAAAAAGCAGAGCAGATGGCAGATGATTTCGCAACTGGAAAAATTAGTAATATCCACGAAGTTATTGTAGAAGCTGAAAAAGCATCAGTCTCATTGAGGCTTACAGTCGAGGTAAGAAATAAGATTGTTGACGCGTATAAGGAAATTATGAGGATGCAATTTTAAATAACTATGTGAAAAAATAAGAAGGCTCCGAATTTTCGGAGCCTTCTTTTATTATTCAACTTGTATATCAATAACTTTTTTGTCTTTTGTTTCTTTCTTTGGAAGTTCAATTGTCAATACCCCATCATTGAATTTTGCTTTAATTTTTTCCATGTCAACATATTCTGGAAGTCCAAATGACCTTTCGAAGTATCCTTCTGCCCTTTCAATTATTTTGTAGTTCTTTCCTTTATCCTCGCGATTGAATTTTCTTTCTCCTTTTATTGTAAGAACGTTATCTTCAATTGTTATTTTAACGTCATCTTTTTTAAGACCTGGAAGTTCAGCTTCAATGACAACTTCTTTATCCGTTTCATAAACATCTACTTTTGGGAAGTGAGTGGTATCAAATCTTGATGGTCTTACAAAGTCTTCAAATAATCTGTCAATCTCTCTTTGAAGTTCTACAAATGGGTCAAAGTAATTTCTTCTTGCTAACATACTCTCACCTCCCTTTATATTTTTTATTATTGATTTTCAGCCTGTTGATTTCCGCCTTGTTGATTTTGCTTGTATATATACTCTCCGATTTTTGTCTTTTCTCTGTCAAGTTCATCAAACAACATTTTTATTCTTGGTATATCGTTTTTATTTATTGCATCCCTTAAGTCTTTAACAAGGTTTTCGAGTTTGTCTTTTTCATCTGCTGGTATTTTGTCACCATATTCTTTTAGTGATTTTTCTATGTAGTATGCAAGGTCATCTGCTTTGTTCTTAAGCTCTACTTCTTCTTTTCTTCTCTTGTCTTGTTCTTCAAATTTCTTAGCATCTTCAATGATCTTGTTGATATCATCTTCGCTTAATTGATGTCTACCGGATACAACCATTGATTGTTCTTTTCCAGTACCAAGGTCTTTTGCAGAAACGTGAACAATACCATCGCTGTCAATATCGAATGTTACTTCGATTTGTGGAACGCCCCTTGGTGCAGGTGGAATTCCTACAAGTCTAAAGCTTCCAAGTAAAATGTTATCTGCTGCAATTGGTCTTTCGCCTTGGTATACTCTTACTTCTACTTCTGTTTGACCGTCTTCTGCAGTTGTAAAGACTTTACTCTTTTTAATTGGTATAGTTGAATTTCTTGGGATAATTGGTTCAAACAAACCACCTTTTACTTCTATGCCAAGTGTTAATGGTGTAACATCAACTAATACGATATCTTTTCCTTGTGCTCCTTCTTCTCCTGCAAGAATTGCTGCTTGAATTGCTGCACCAACTGCTACTGCTTCGTCTGGATTGACTCCTCTGTTAGGATCTTTACCAAATATTTCTTTGATGAATTTTTGAACCATTGGAACTCTTGTCATACCACCTACTAGGATTATTTCATCGATATCTTCTGGTTTTAATTTAGCATCTGAAAGAGCTTGTTCAACTGGTTTTCTTGTCATTTCAACAAGATCCCTTGTTAAGGATTCAAACATTGAACGTGTTAGTCTCATTTCAAGATGTAATGGACCTTCTGCTGTAGCTGTAATGTATGGCAAGCTTATATCAGTTTCAAGTTTGCTTGAAAGCTCAATTTTAGCTTTTTCAGCAGCATCTCTCAATCTTTGAAGAGCTTGCTTGTCCTCTCTTAAATCGACACCGTGTTGTTTTTTAAATTCTTCTGCTAACCAATCGATTATTCTTTGGTCAAAATCGTCACCACCAAGATGGTTATTACCGGAAGTTGCAACTACTTGAATGACTCCATCACCAATTTCAAGTATTGAAACGTCAAATGTACCTCCACCCAAGTCGTATACAAGAACTTTTTCTTCTTTTCCTTTTTTATCAAGGCCATATGCAAGAGCTGCTGCAGTTGGTTCGTTTATAATTCTTAAGACTTCAAAACCTGCAATTATACCAGCTTCTTTTGTTGCCTGTCTTTGAGCATCATTGAAGTATGCAGGACAGGTAATGACAGCTTTTTTAACTTCTCCGCCCAAGTATTCTTCTGCGTCTCTTTTTAGCTTCTTTAGTATAAATGCACTAATTTCTTGTGGGGTATAGTCTTTGTCATCGATTTTTACTTTATAATCGGTTCCCATTTTTCTTTTTATTGATTTAATAGTTCTTTCAGAATTTAATATGAGCTGCCTTTTTGCAGGTTCACCTACAAGAATTTCACCAGTTTTACTGAATGCAACTATTGATGGAGTTGTTCTTGCACCTTCAGCATTTGGTATAACTTCAACTGAAGAATCTGGTTTCATCCATGCAATAACACTATTTGTTGTACCCAGGTCTATACCTACGACATATTCTTTTTTATTTGCCATATCTTTCACCTCCCGATACATATTATATGACATTAGCAGTCTTTTGTCAAGAGTGATAATATAGATAATAAAAATCAAGAATGCCTATAAATAGAGGCATTCTTGATTGTAATTGAAAATTTACTAAAAATTATAGCAATTGTTACATAAGTTTGTTATTCATTTGACTTTTTAATCTTTACAGCTGTTCCGTAAGCAAGCATTTCTGCGGCACCACTCATTACTGAAGAACTTGAAAATCTTACATTTACCACTGCATCTGCTCCTATTTTTTCTGCTTCGTCTATCATTCTTTCTATTGCTTTGTTTCTAGCTTCTGTCATCATTTCTGTATATGCTTTAATTTCTCCACCGGCGAGGGTTTTAAATGCGGCAGCGATATCTTTTCCTAAGTGTTTTGATTGAACTATATTTCCCATTACAATTCCTAATATTTCAACAATTTCATAACCATGAATATTCTCTGTTGTAGTTATTATCATTTTAATTCCTCCCTTCTATAAATGATACGATATCCTCGATTACCTTTCTACTAACTTGGTTTTCAATATAATATGAATATGGAGATTTTTCACCTGGAGTAAAAATATGTGTCAGATTAGAATACATCTTAATTTTAATATTTTTCTTTTCTGAAAGTTCTTTTTTGAAAATTTCAAATTCTTTTGTAGTAACTTGATAATCATTTTCTCCAAAAAGCATTAGTACTGGAATTTTTAATTGTTTTATATATTTTAAAGGATTGTAATTTCTAAGATCGTACCAATAACTTGCTGGTGCTCCAAGAATTATTTCATTTTTGCTTGCTTTGTTATTTGTTAGTTTTATTACCTCTTCTTTTGCTTTTTTAATTTCTTCTTTATTTTTTCCAGAGTAAAGTTTTTCAAGAAATTCTAATTGATCTAGTGTTATTTCTTCTATATTTCTTGCAGGAGGTGCAAGAAGAATTAATCCATATATATCTTGATTTTTATAGGCTATGTATGGAGCAAGATATGCTCCAAGGCTGTGACCTAACAGATATATTTTTTTATATCCTTCTTTTTTTAAAAGTTTAACAGCACGCTCTACATCATCTATTACTTCCTCTTTTACAGTTATATTCTCTGGATCTTTTAGAAGCTCAGGATGCAAAGTTCTTTTATCGTATCTTAATACAGCTATATTATTGCTTGAAAGTCCATATGCAATATCTTTAAAAATTTTATTTGGGCCAATTGTTTCATCCATATCATTTGGTCCTGATCCATGTATTAGAATTACTGCAACATCAGTTGGATTTTTTGGGATCGTTAGTTTCCCGGGTAAATCTCCTACTTTAATATCTTTTTCAGTAAAGTTATCATTTTTTACATAGTTTGGTGCTTTGTACTCAAGGTTTTGAGCAATGTTAAAAAATAAGCCATCTATTTTACCTTGGTTATTTACAGTTATTGAGATATTTAGTGCTCCTTTTTGAAATTTTGCTGTGTATATGTAAATCATATATGGACTTTTTTCAATAGGAGTGATTTTAATAATATTTGAAAATGGACCATAGGTTTGTTCAATACCTTCCCATATTTCTTTTAATTTGCCAATTGGAAGATGTTTTTTCAAGATATCTGAAGAAAGCTCATAGCACTTTTCAAAATTTTTGGAAATTAAACCTTCAAAATATGATTGGGCTACTAATTGGTATTCTATAGGAAAAATAGTTATTGAAACAACAAGTAATGCAAAAATAACTTTTTTCATATTTAAACCTCCTTTTCTTTAAAGATTAGATATGAAAAGTAGATACAGATAAAACTTAGTATAGTAAGTGCAATTGTATATGAAATATCAACTTTTCCTTTTTCAAAGATTGAATACCCGAGGATATATTTATATGTATTAAAAAATTTAAGTGGTTTTAGTAGTCCTAGTGTGGTTGTTAAACCTAAAACTACTGCAGAAGAAAGAATAGGTTTTACTTGGTCGGTAAAGTATGTTGTGAATACTAATGCTATTGAAAACCAAAAGAATGAACCAATGAGAGAGTGGATATAAAATTTTGAAACAGTAAGAATTGATAACTCTTTTGAGGTTATCAACGAATATATCGATGGTAGGTAAGAAAAGTAGGTAATTAAAATAAGGAGTACAAAAATACTTAATAAAGTTTTTTGAAGAAAGATAGTTTTTCTATTTTGCCTTGATAATAAAAATGTTATTGTTTCATTTTCATATTCTCTTGAAAAAAGTGGAAACGCAATTATTATAGCTAGTATTGGAATAAATTGGCCGAAGTTTTTTCCAAACCATTGAGAGAGTATATAGTAATCCCAGTTTTTTAATTTTTCAACAAAATTTTCTCCAACGAATTTTTTAATAGCTTCTGAGTTTTCATTTAATATGTTTATTGTAAAGTTTTGAAATGGTGCAAGTGAAAAGAAAAGAATTGTGAATAAAATAAAAAGGCTAATAACTCTAACTTTCATTTGTAGCCATTCTCTTTTCATATTTTATCTCCTCCTTTGACAAGAGCTTCAAAGATAGTTTCAAAATTTGCAGGTTGAATATCGCCCTTTGCTTCTTCTTTTTTACATAGATAAATATTTTCATCGTTTGTTTTTTTGTACAAATATCCTTGGATGTGTTCTTTTGTTGAACAGAGAACGTATTTTTCTTTTATTTCATCCAAATATCCCATTTCTACTATATGTCCTTTGCTCATGATTGCAACTTTATCGGCAATTTTTTCTACTTCAGAAAGTATATGACTTGTGTAAAATACTGTTTTTCCATCAAAAGCTAATCTTCTTATGGATTCAATTACCTTTTTTTGCATTAAAGGATCAAGGCCCCATGTTGGCTCATCTAAAAAGTATATATCAACGTCTTCAGAAAGAATTATTGAAAGATATACCAGTGTTGTCATTCCATGTGAAAGATTTGCTATTTTTTCATCTTTTTCAATATTGAATTCTTTTAAATAATTAAATGCCTTTTCAATGTTAAAATGTTTTGACAATTCTTGAGTTACTTCAAACATCTTTTTTATTGTTAAAGATTTATACAATTCTTTTTTTTCAGGAAGATATGTATAACTTCCGTTTAGTTCTACTTTGCCATCGTCTTTTTTTCTTAAACCGATTATGCATTTTAGAGTTGTAGTTTTTCCTGCACCATTGGGGCCAAGAAGTGCAAAAATTTCTCCCTTGTCCACTTTGAAAGAAATTCCATCTACTGCTTTTTTTGATTTATAATACTTTTTAAGATTTTCTACTTTTAGTAGCATTTGTTATCCCTCCCGCTGATTTTATTATGTTACAAATATCATCAACTTTCATCCCTGCATTAATACACTTTTTTACTATGATTGTTAATTCATTGATAAGTTCTTCATTAAAATTATCTAATATGTCTTTTTTTACTATGTATCCTTCTCCTCTAATTGGCTCTATTATCCCTTCACTTACAAGCTCTCTGTATGCTCTTGAAACTGTGTTTAAATTTACATCTAACATTTCAGCCATTTTTCTAATAGATGGTAAAAAATCTCCTTTTTTTAATTTTTTATTCATGATTTGTAGTTTTATGTTTTCTATAATCTGCTTATATACAGGTTTGTGTGAAGAAAAATTTATAGTAAACCACATATTTTACCTCCTTCTACTGTAATATTATAATATTACAGTAGAAAATTGTCAAATAATAAAAAATCCCCAAGCAAATTTTGCTTGGGGATAAAGATTCAAGTTGAATTATTATTGAATATTTTCAATAATAACAGCGGTACCCATACCTCCACCGATGCATAATGTTGCAAGTCCATATTTTAGATTTCTTTTCTTCATCTCATAGAGAAGAGTCACTATTATTCTATTTCCACTTGTTCCTATTGGATGTCCTAGTGCTATTGCTCCTCCATTTACGTTAGTCCTTTCTTTTATCCATTCTTCACTTACTCCAAATCTTTTACTCCATTCCTTTATTACTGCCAAACTTTGTGCTGCAAATGCTTCGTTTAGTTCTATTAGTTCTATGTCTTCCATTTTCATTCCTGCCTTTTGTAATACCTTCTCTGTTGCTGGTACCGGACCAAGGCCCATTTCCATTGGATCTACTCCTGCTTGTGCCCATGCTACTATCCTTGCCATAGGTTTTAATCCTTTCTTTTCTATGTATTTTTCGCTTGCAAGCAGTATTGCACTTCCTCCATCGTTTATTCCACTTGCATTTCCGGCCGTTACCGTTCCATCTTTTTTGAATGCTGGTTTTAGTTTGGCAAGCTTTTCTAATGTCACATCGAATCTTGGATGCTCATCTGTATCAAATATTATTGTTCCTTTTTTTGTCTCAATTTCTACTTTTTCTATTTCATCTTTAAACTTTCCACTTTCTATTGCTGCTTTTGCTTTCATTTGGCTTTCATATGCAAATTTGTCTTGTTCTTCTCTACTTATATTGTATTTTTCTGCAAGATTTTCTGCTGTTATTCCCATGTGTACGTTATTAAATACATCTGTTAAACCATCTAATATCATGTGATCAATCATTTCAAAATTTCCAAATTTAAGACCATATCTTGCTCTTGCTGGTAGAAGATAAGGTGATGCTGACATGTTTTCTATACCACCTGTCAAAACGACTTCTGCTTCCTTTTGCATAATGTCAACAGCACCTAACATTGTTGCTTTCATTCCACTGCCACAAAGCATATTTACAGTAAATCCAGGTTTTTCAACTGGAACACCTGAATAAATTCCAACTTGTCTTCCAGGTCCCATGCCTTGTCCAGCTGTAAGAATAGAGCCAATTATAGTTTCATCAATATCAGATGGCTCAATCCCAGCTTGTTTTATTGCTGCCTTTGCAGCAATTGCACCAAGTCTTGGAGCTGGTATGTCTTTTAAACTCCCTGCAAATGTCCCTATTGCCGTTCTTTTTGCTCCTATTATGTATACCATATCCCTCCACCCCTTCTCTTTATTTAAAATGTTTTTAACTCATCAGAGATTATTAATTTTGCTTCAGTTAGACTCAAAACTTCATCTAAAGTTGTTTCCTTTGCTATTTCTTTTAGTAATAAACCATTATCCGTTGGTTGTATAACTGCTAGTTCAGTAACTATTAAATCAACTCTGCGTATTGATGTTAATGGCAAAGAGCATTTTTTAACTATTTTAGGTGTTCCTTTTGCAGTATGTGTCATGGCAACGATTACTTTTTTTGCTCCAGTTACAAGGTCCATAGCACCACCCATGCCTGGGATCATCTTTCCAGGAATCATCCAATTTGCAAGATGACCTTCTTCGTCAACTTGTAATCCACCAAGTACAGTTACATCTAGGTGTCCTCCTCTAATTAGAGCAAAAGAAAATGCACTGTCAAAAGTCATTGCACCAGGGAGTGCAGTAACAAATTGTCCCCCAGCATTTGTAAGATCTTTGTTTTCAAAACCAGATTCAGGCGCAGGTCCCATTCCTACAATACCGTTTTCACTTTGAAAAAATACATGTACGTTTTCTGGTATGTAATTTGCAACTAATGTTGGAAGACCTATTCCTAAATTTACAAGCTGTCCTTCTTTTAACTCTTTAGCAACTCTTATTGCAATTTTTTCTTTTGGGTTCATTTTTCCACCCCCACAATATAATCAACTACAACTCCGGGAATTTTGATTTCATTTGGCGAAAGACTTCCTGTTGGTACAATTTCTTCTACTTCTACAATTACTGTGTTGGCTGAAAGTGCCATCAAGGGGTTAAAATTTTCCGCGGTTAAATTGAAAACAAGGTTTCCAATATAATCAGCTTTTTTTGCCTTTATTAATGCTACGTCAGCCCTAAGTGGCAGTTCTAATAAGTACTTTTTTCCTTCAATTTCTATAATTTGTTTTCCTTCTTCAACAATTGTTCCAACTCCTGTTGGTGTTAAAATTCCTCCTAGACCAACACCACCTGCACGAATTCTTTCAGCAAGGGTTCCTTGAGGTACAAGTTCTACTTGTAATGTTCCTTCGATCATTTGTCTTTGTGTTTCTGGATTTGTTCCTATGTGTGAGACTATTACTTTTTTACAGAGTTTATTTTTTACAAGTTTTCCTATTCCCTTATCTTCAAAAGCCGTATCGTTTGCGATTACCGTTAGGTTTTTAATTTTGTTTTTAATGATTTCATCAATGATCTTTTCAGGTGTTCCAACCCCCAAAAATCCACCAATCATTATTGTTGATCCTTCTTTAATCAAATTTTTTATCTCTGAAATATCAATGATTTTCAATGCTTTTCCCTCCTTTTTATATAATTAATAATATACAAATTTATTAAGTTTATAACTTTAATATAAAAAGATGTGTATAAATTCACAATAATTATTATACCTTTTTGTTACTAAAATGTTAAGCCGAGAAATATTTTGATTCTTACTTATTTTTGTTTTAAAAAAAGAAAAAAAGCTTAATATAGACTATTTTAAAGAACTTCGTTTAAATGTTGTTTGAATAAAAGTAAAACCCGTTTCTAGAATTAACTAGAAACGGGTTTTTATATATTTGATATATAACTGTTAAAAAACTTTTTAAAGTTTAAGATAGAGCTAGTTTTATTGCACTTGCAGCTTTTTTCCCAGCCCCCATAGCGAGAATTACTGTTGCAGAACCAGTTACTATATCTCCTCCTGCAAATACTTTTTCAATAGAGGTTCTTCCAAACTCATCTGCTTTAATATATCCCCATTTATTTAGCTCAAGTCCCTTGAATTGAGACAACAAAAGTTTGTTAGGATTCGTACCAATTGCTTCTATGGCAACAGTTGCTTCTATGATGAAATTGCTGTTTGGAATAGGAGTAGGTTTTCTTCTACCACTTTCATCAGGCTCGCCAAGTTCCATTTTTATACATTCAATACCAATTAAATTCCCATTTTCATCTCCAATGTATCTTACAGGTTGAGTTAAAGTTTGAAATTTCACGCCTTCTTCTTTTGCATGTTTAATTTCTTCTTTTCTTGCGGGCATTTCGTTTTCACTTCTTCTATATACTACTGTAACGTCTGCTCCCAATCTCAATGCACTTCTTGCTGCATCCATTGCTGTGTTTCCACCACCAATTACTACTATTTTTTCTCCGATTTTTACCGGAGTATCACTTTGTGGGAATTTATATGCTTTCATTAAATTTATTCTTGTTAAAAATTCGTTTGCTGAATACACTCCATTGAGTTCTGTTCCTTCAATATTCATAAATTTTGGAGTTCCGGCACCTACGCCTATAAATATTGCATCGTATTTTTCTAGCAATTCTTTTGGGTGAATTGCAAGTCCAACAGGAATATTTGTAAATATATTTACACCAATTTTTTTTTAAAAGCTGAGCTTCTTTTTTTACAATACTTTTTGGAAGCCTAAATTCTGGGATTCCGTAAATTAAAACACCGCCAACGTCATGAAAAACTTCATACATGTCTACTGAAAAACCAGCTTTTGAAAGTTCTGAGGCTGTTGTTAAACCAGCGGGCCCAGCACCTATTATTGCAATTTTTTTATTAATTCTTTTTTCAGGAAGTATATCTTCTTCGATATTGTTATTAATAGCCCAATCGGCAATAAAACGTTCCAATGCACCTATTGATATTGGCTGATCAACTTTATTTAAAACACAGTTTCCCTCGCATTGAATTTCTTGAGGGCAAACTCTGCCACATATTGCCGGGAGACTATTGTACTTTTTTAGTACTTTGTAGGAACCTTCAAAATCTTTTTCGGCAATTTTTTTGATAAAGCCTGGAATGTCGATTCCTACAGGACAACCTTGTACACAGGTAGGATTTGGACATTGAATACATCTTTTTGCTTCTTCAATTGCGAGTTCTTGAGTATAGCCAAGATTAACTTCATTAAAATCTTTATTTCTTTCATTTGGTTTCCTTTCAATTGTCTCTATTCTTTGTTTTACAGCCATGTTGGTTCACCAACTTCCTGTAAGTATCTTGAAAGTGCTATCTTTTCTTCTTCTCTGTATTGATTAAGTCTTTTTTCAAAACTTTCCCAATCAACGAGTCTCCCGTCAAATTCTGGACCATCGACGCAGGTGTATTTTAATTCATTTCCAATTCTTACCCTGCAACCACCACACATGCCTGTACCATCTACCATTATTGAATTTAATGAAACCCAAATTTTTATGTCATGCTTTTTTGCAACTTCTGAACAAGCTTTCATCATCTTTGAAGGACCTATAGCCCAGATAATATCATATTTTTTTTCTTGCATTAGTTTTTCCATGAATTGATGTGGATATGCTTTTTCTCCGAGACTACCGTCATCCGTTACTATATATATATTATTTGCATTCTTAAATTCATCTTCGAGAATAATGTATTCTTTACTACGACCACCAAGAATTACATCAACATTGTTTTTTTCTTTTAAAAGTTCTTTGACAATAGGAGCAATTGCTGCAATTCCAACTCCTCCTCCAACTACTAAAACATTACCGTAATATTTAACTTCACTTGGCATTCCAAGGGGTCCTACAACATCTAAAATAAAGTCCCCTTTATTTAATTGACAAAGTTCATATGTGCTTTTTCCAATTGCTTTAACTATTACTCTAAATGAATCTTTATTTATAGCAGAAATTGTTAAAGGGATTCTTTCACCATTTTCATATAATCTGAATATAACAAATTGCCCAGCTTTTGCGTTTTTTGAAACTATGGAATTTTCTATCCAAAATTCGTGGACACCATATGCAAGTTTTCTCTTTTCTAAGATCTTGTTTTTCAAAGATACACCCCCTATGTCGAGTAAATACTCTGAATTATTTTACTTGCAAATTCGATACAAAAATCCAAAGTTTTTTCAATTTCCCAATCATTTATAGTACCATATATAAATGCAGCCGATACTGCATCACCAGCTCCTGTCGTATTTACAACTTTTACGCTTTTTGCCTTTTTCCTTATTATTGTATCGCCTGCATAAATTATTCCTTCTTTTCCCATTTTTAGTACTATGTGTTTTGCAAAATGTGATAGTTTTGCAAGATTTTTTTCGATATTTTCATCCTTGAAGATTTTTATTAGTTCATCTTTATTCAAAGATACATATTCAACAGAAAAATTTTTTAATATTTCAAATTGTGAAGTTTCAGAAAGTTCAACAAAAGCTGTTTTTGATGATTGTAGAGATTTAATTAAAGTTTCTTTAGGAATACCAGTTTGTATAAATGCAAAATTAATATTATCAGGTATTGCTTGAGATGATAAAAACTGGTTTGCACCAAGATTGTGAAACATAGTATTTGTTCCAGAACCTTCTACAACGATGCTGGTTAAAGCGGTATTTTCATTTTTGACTATTTGTGGTTTGAATATTAACATGTTTTCTAATTTTTCTTTTATATATCTTCCAAAAATATCATCAGCAATTGCAGAAATCAAAGTAACTTTAAGACCTAAATTTGCAAGATTAATTGCGACATTTGTGGCTTTTCCACCAGGAAAATACGCAAAGTTATTTGCTACATGATTTTCTTCTATTTGAATTTTGTCAATGTAATAAAAGATGTCGAGATTAGTTTTTCCAATACAAAAAACGTCAGTTTTCTCTTTGGAGAACAATAGAAGCAGCCCCCAATATGCCAGCGTTTTCAACCAATGGGCTTTGAATTATTTCAAATGTATCTTTAAAGGTAGGCATTACAAGTTCATTAACTCTTTTTCTAAGTGGTTCAAACAAGATATCTCCAGCCCTTGAAACACCACCACCAATAATGACTACTTCAGGGTTAAAAATATGAACAAATCCTGTTATACCAATAGCAAGTGCTTCAACAACTTCATCTCTTAGCATTAAAGCAAGTCTATCACCGTCTCGTGCTGCGTCAAAAACTGCTTTAGCTGTAACTTTTTCATTTTTAAATATTATTGAATCTGGAAATTTTTTCTTCCTTTCTGTCGCCATCCTTACAATTGCTGTTGCAGAAGCGTATGACTCGAGACATCCATAGTTTCCACAACCACAAAGCGGCCCATTTGGATTTATAATAACGTGGCCTAATTCTGCACCTATTCCGGTAGAACCTGTAATCAAAGTTCCATGCGAAATTACTCCACCACCAACACCGGTTCCAAGTGTTAATGCAACAATATGATTTTTTCCTATTCCTGCACCGAACCATTTTTCTCCTAACGCAAATGAATTTGCATCGTTTTCAACGTATACGTTTTTACCCAAAAGTTCTGATAGAAGTGAACCTAAAGGAAAATTATGCCAATCTGGAAAATTAGGAGAGAATCTAACAATTCCATTTTCCTTGTCTATTGAACCTGGAGAGCCGATGCCTACTGCGTGGTAATCATTTCCTTCAGTAAGTTCTACTATTGCATTTGCTATTCTTTTAACTACTTCTTCTCCACCAAGTTCAACTTTTGTTTCAATTGATGATTTTTTTAATATTTTCCCGTTTTTGGAATCAACTAACCCAATTTTTACGTATGTTCCCCCAAGGTCTACTCCTACTATATTCATTTTGTATCCTCCTTTGTTTATTTTTACAAAAATGAGCAACAGCCTTTAAAATCGTAATTCTTGCTTGCAGAATTTACAAATACATCGGGGCTAATTTTTTCTAAAAGTTGTTTTCTATAACTTCCATGAGGATGCATACAACCAAGTATTACACTTTTAAAATGTTTTTTTGCAAAGTTAAATACCTTAGCAACTTCATCAACAGATGGCGGATTACAATCTTTGTATGCCGTGTTTTTTGTTGGAATAAGAATATTTAGAACGATTGAATCAAAGTAATCTTTTAATATTTCTATGCTTTTTTCCTCATGCGTAATTTTACCACACAAAATACCAATAGTTATGTGTGGCACCTTTTTTACAGGGAGTGGTAAAACTGAAAAAAGTATTTCATCTTTTGTTCTTCTAATTGTATAAACTTCTTTCATTACATTTTCATCTGAGAAAAAATCAAAACTTACTACATCAGCAACATCGATTATTTCAAATGGAGGTTCTTTTGGAAATCCTATGTGGAAATTGTATTGTAAATTGTAAGTTCTTTTTAATTCTTTTAATTTGTTTAGATATGGTGAGAAAGGTATAATGCCATCTTTAGACATTCCGCCGCTTATCAAAAAAGATTTATATTTATTTACATATCTTTCAATATTGTCGATATGTGTCATACTTTTTACATAAACACCACCACAATGCTTACAATTCATTGGACATCCTTTGGTAACAGATATTGGCAGAGTTCCGGAGGGGTTAACAACTACCATTTAAAATTCACCGCCTTAGTGGTTAGTCTATCTTTTTCATCAAGTTGGATCCATCCATTTAAACCAAGAAGTTCCATATATTCAACTGCTTCAATATATTCAGCTTTTGTAATTTTTCTACCTATCAGTGGATCATTCTTTGCACCAAAATGGGGAAGATATTGCGACATTAGCGAGACAGGAATTTTTGGATCAAGTTCTGCTATAAATCTTAAAGCTTTAAAATGTCCTGACACATTATTTGGAAGAACAAGGATTCTAATTATTACGCCTTTTTTGTTTTCTTGACTAAATGCTCCAACTTGTCTATACATTTCTTTTATAGCTGCTTGAGCAATTTCCCAATAATTTTGAACTTTGGAATATTTTTCACCATACATAGAATTGGTATACCTTATATCGGCAAGGTAAATATCTACATATCCTTCAAGCATTTTTAAAGTTTCGACATTTTCATAACTGGAGGTATTATATACGACAGGTAAATTAAACCCTTTATTTTTCGCAATTTTTAATGCTTCAATTACTTGGGGAACGTATTGTGTTGCTGTTACAAGATCTAGAGTTTCTGCACCATTTTCTTGTAATGTTAAAAATGCCTCAGCAAGCTTTTCAATGGAAATTTCCTTTCCAATTCCTTTTTGAGAAAATCCCATATTTTGACAATAAATACATTTCATGGGACAGCCTGAAAAAAATATAATTCCTGCTCCATTTTCTCCAGAGATTGGAGGTTCTTCACCTTTGTGTAGTAAAATATTTGAAACTCTTACCTTATAATCAGCACCACATATTCCCTTTTGTTCATACCTATTGACTTTACACTTTCTAGGACAAAGAGTACATCTTTCTAGCATATCTTCCTCCTCAAATCTTTAAGTTTTTCATAGCTTTTTCAAATTCGTTTACTTGTTCACTTATATTGTTGATAGCTGTTTCAACTTGTTCAAGACCTTCGTATAACTCTTCAACTGCATCATGAGTGCTCTTTGAAATTCTAATCAATTTGTCAATATTCTCAACACTTGCTCTGTTAACCGTATCTATTGCTTTTAAAGATTCATCAACATTTACAGTTTCTTTTGAAGCTTTTTCAGAGATAAGGATATTTGAAGTAATTATTTTTTCAATATCCATAAGTGAATTTTTTGAATCTTTTGCAAGTTTTCTAGTTGTATTAGAAAGCTCCATTATCATTTCGGCAATCCTTGAAAGCCCTTCTCTATCAATTGTTTCTTTACTAGTTTCAATTGAAGCATTTATTGCAAGAACTGTAATTGTGTCTGATACATCCGTGATTTTCTCAGTTATGTTTGTTAATATATCTGTTAGTTCATTTAATTTTGAACTAGAAGTGATTATCTCTTGAATTGTATTTGTAAAATCTTTTACTTTATTTATTGCAGTTTCAATTTCTGTAGAATTTTCTTGCATATATGCTGCAAATTCATCTATTGATCTATCAAGTTCATTAATGGCATTTTCTGTATTTTCAGCCATTGATTTTATTTCTGAGGTAGAAGATGAAGTTGAAAGAACATTTTCAGATATATTTTGAAACAAATTTTTTATGTAATCAAATTGCTTTAAGTTATCTTTTGAGAGTAATTTAGATAGTAAAATTCCAAGTACAAGTATTGCTACAATTACGATAGGAAGGCCTATTGTAAGAATATTGCGTATAAGAGTTTTATAATCTTTAAATAATTCACTCTCAGTCACAGAATGAACTACATATGCGTTTCCATCAAATGCAAAGGCAGCTAATCTTTTTTCATTTTCAAATTCATATTCAACTATTCCTTCTTGTTTTTCTTTCATTGCTTCAAACAATTTTGGTACATAATCTGCGATATTTTTCCCAATTTTTGAGGGATCGGAATGATTTAATGTCGTTCCATTTTTTGAGATTATAAAATAGTATCCTTTGCTTTGATAATTGTCAAATAAGACATCATATGATTTTGTTTTTGCAATAATTTTAATTTCTGAAAGAAAAGAGCCTAGAATGTCCTTTTTAAAAGTAGTTTTTATTTGAGGGAAAACAAAAAAATTAGCAAGTAGCAAAATAACTATTAAGAACACTCCAGAAATAATAAGCGCAGGTTTAATATCTTTTTTCATTTAAATCCCTCCCCGATAGATTAAATCTAAAATTTCCAAAATATCTTTATTATCCCAGTAAAATTCGTTAATTTTAATTTCTTCAAAGTTTAGCATTTTGTCTAGATTTATTCCTTCAAATGAGATACATGCAAATTTTGTTTGTGTAATTCTTGAAGTAGCATCTGGAAAAGTTGAATTTAATTTTTCTGCTATTTTTTTTAAGAGATTTATGACATATTTTGTTCCTTTATTCTTTAATAAATGAGGAATATTTTTTATTTCTACTGTAAAAACTTTAAAATTTATATTATTTCTTTTTGCAAATTTTATTGATTGCTGAATTTTTGACCTGAATATTGGAAAAACTAGGGTTTTAGTATTATCATCGTATGTAATATTATTGAAAAGATAATAATAGTCGTTTAAAATAACAAAAAGATTTGATAGTGCATCTTTTAAGAGATTAAAATTGTAAATTATTTGTTCTTCGTTTTTAGGATTTTCAAATATTAAGAATCCCAGCAGATTATCATTTAAATCAAGTGGTAGTAAAAGGTTATTTTCATCTAGCTGTTTTTCCCCTTCATAATTTGAAGAAATTTTTGTAAATGGAAGTAGAAATGGTATTTTACTGTATAAGAATTCTGTAATACTTTTAATTGTTGCTTTTTCATTATCAGAAAAATTATATATTCTTAGACGTGATGGTGTAAGAATAAGAAAATAAAGGTTTGAAAAGTAAAATAACTCGGCAAAAAATTCATGGAGTTTTGAAAATAAAAGTTCTTCGTCGTTAAGATAGACAAGAAGATTTGTAATTTCTGATAAAATGGTTGAGTATTTTAAGGACTCATCTAATATATCTATTAACTCTCCAAATGGTTGAGAATGAATTTTGTATACTTCTCTGCTCCAATCAATTGAGAAAGTTCCTTTAAGAAATTTGTCGATTTCTTTAAGAAGTTCTTCTTGACCTATACTTTTGTTTAAGAATAGATTTGCTCCGCTTTTTTTAGCCCAAAATTCATTTATGCTTTCATTGGATGCAGTAAGTAAAATTATTCCTACATTTTTACAGGATGAAAAACTTCTTATAAACCTTGAAAATTGTATGCCATTTAAATTTGGCATAATATAATCTACTATTACAACATCAGGAAGAAATTCAAAAAATTTGTTTATTCCGTCAATTCCATCAGAAGCTTCTTCTACAGTATAACCATGGTTTGTTAGATGTTTAGATAAAAAACTACGCCAAACATCAGAATCATCTACGATTAGGATTTTGTAAGGCAAGTTATCACCTTCTTTTTTCGTTAATTTTAATGATCTCATTTTTCATTTCTTCTAAGCCTAATATTTTGTGATACTTTAAGTTTTTTAAAAAATTATTTGTTAGGTATTCAAAAGAGGGATTTTTTTCTATATAAAATTTTATACCTTTTTCCTCAAGGATTTTAGCTATTTTGGCACCGTCATCTCCAAGCCCACCAAGGATAAAAATGTGAGAGTTTTTATCGTTCAGTTTTGCAATTGAATTGAGCAATACTTCTATTGATGGATGAGTTTTTGTTTCTTTATATATTCCAGAAGTAACAATTTTGGTTGTTTTCAGCACTAAATCTTTACCGCCTTCAGCTAAATAGACAACTGGTTTTAATTTTATTGGATTTTTTACTATTATAACCTCATGACCAGTTTCATTTTTAATATTATGTGCAAAATTTTCTATTGCGTTTTTTGAAAAGTGAATGCACAATAATATTGGAATATTTAATTTTTGATTTATTTTGAGTATTTTAATAACATTATTGGGGCTTCCAGCAGAACCTGCAATAATAACCTTTTCCATTATATTTTCCTCACTTTGAAAATTTTTCAATTAATCTTAATAAGTTTTCTGGTGGTTCATCTTTTGAGATAAATGAATCGGCTCCAGATTCAATAGCTTTATCAAAATTCTCTTGTGAAAGCGTGCTAAAAATTATAACAGGAACGTTATCATTAATTTCTTTTATCTTTTTTGTAGTTTCAAATCCATCAATTCCTGGCATTTCAACATCTGAAATTACTAGATCAAACTCTTGCTTTTTGAATTTTTCTATACCATCATATCCGTCTTTTGCTGTTACAACTTGATATCCGCGATTTTCTAAAAACTTTGAGACTACATTTCTTGTAACTATCGAGTCATCAATAAGGAGTATTTGCTTTTTTTTCTCATTTTTAGACGCTTCTTTCTTTTTTAAAGTATCGGTGTCTAACAATGGAATAGGACTTGAAAAAATGTTTTTAATAAAGCCCTTTAATTCTCTAATTTCTTGAACTACTAATTGACCGTCAAAGGTACCAATAATATTACTTACAACTATTGCCTTTTCATTTTTGGTGATTATAACAAACTTTGGTTTTTTTGACTTATAGTAAATCTCATATAATTTTCCTTCAGAAGCAATTTTATTATCTATTTGCATTTCTTTTTCGTTGTAGTTTACAATTTTTAATATATGAGAAGTTTCTATTGCAAAAATTCTTTCACTATCTTCGACTACTAAGACTTTTGTAATAAAGCTTTTAGTTTTGAAAAATACAATAAATTTTGTTCCTTTTCCTTTTTGAGTTTCTACTTTTACATCTCCGCCACGCAAAGTAGCAAAGTTTTTAACCATGTCAAGACCAATACCTCTTCCAGAGAGTTCATCAGCTTTGTCCTTAGAACTAAACCCAGGAAGAAAAATGGCTTCAAGTGGAGTTACATTCAAATTTTTTTCTTTTACCTTTTTTTCTATCTGTTCAATATCTAAGCCTTTTCCATCATCTTCTACCTCTATAAATATGTTCCCTTGGTCTACGTACGATCTTATCCATATTTTTCCAACTTCATCTTTTCCTAAACTTTTTCTTTCATCAGGATTTTCTATTCCATGGGCTATTGAGTTTCTTACAAGGTGGACAAGAATATCAATAATATCTTTTGAGTCTTCTTTTTCGATTTTTACGTTTTCTATTTCTAGTAAAAGTTCAACTTTTTTCCCGTATCTACTTGCTTCTCTTGATACTAATTTTTTTAGGTCTTTTAATATATTTTCTAGTTTTACAAAAACTATTTCATCCAAAGTATTTAAAAGAGATTTTTTCAAATTTCTGATTTCATTTAAAGCACTTTTTAAATCATTTCTTAAGATACTGTTTTCAATTTCTAGTACTTTGGAAATGTACTCGCTAATTTCAGAAATTTTAAAAATTTCTTTTTCGGTTATTACTATATTTTCACTTGCATTCTTTTTACCTTCAAGTATTTCTAGAAAATCTTTGACTTCAGTTTCTGTTAGGTCTGTATTTTTTTTAGAAAAATTACTTATTACTGCTATTAAATTATCTAGAAAAGATTCATCGGGAAGTTTTTCCGATTCAAGGCTTTCTTTAAAGTATTGTTCTACTTTGTGTGAAAAATCTCTGAAATTCTCAAGGTTTACAAGGCTTGCAGATCCTTTAAGCGTATGAAATATCCTATAGAGATCTTTTATGTATTTTTTATCTTTTGATTTTTTTAACTCTTCAATAATATTCATTGTTTCAGAAACTTTATCTTTTAATTCTGAGAAAAAAATTTCAGAAAAATCCATACATATCACTCCAAAATTGGAAATTTACCAATATTACTTTCTAATACTTTTTCATCTTCACCCTCTAATACTTTTCCGTTTGCAGTTTCTATATCACTACATTGATAGGCTATATCTTTTGTAATTATAACGTATTTTCCTTCTTTTACTTGTTTTACTGGAATTATTTTTTTATACTCTACAAATCCTATAAACTTTTCCATTGGATATTTAACGATTTCTTTACTTAGTAATATCGTTAAGATATTGTTTATTGAAATAGCATATTTTCTATCAACAATTACATAATTGAATTTTCCCTCATCAAATTTATTATTATCATTTCTATCTAAATATCTTACTTTTTGAGCTGGTTTTAATTTTTCAATATTATATATAAAGTACTCTTCTATATCTTTTATCAAACCTGTATATAGTTCATTTTTAATTATCTCAATTGGAGTGCTTTTTGTTTCTTTAACTAATCTTGTTATTCCAAAAGCAAAATCTTTGAATATAAGAAAGAATTTAAGTTTTGGATTTTTAAGATCTGCGTGAGTTAAAATCGGGTATAACTTATTTTTATGAAGTGCAAAATCGCAAGTTTTAGTAGATTTTACCACTTTGTCACTTATACCTATTACTTTTTCTTTTGGTAGAGCTATTTTAATTAGATCATTATCATCTTCAATTTCACAAAGATAATACATATTATCACTCCCTATCACTCTTCAATAGCATATTTTAATTGCCAAATTTCCTCGTCTTTATTGTTTAAAATTAAAGCTCTTTTTAATGATTTTTTTGCGTCATTTTTAAGATTGAGCTCTAATTCTATATACGCTTTATATTTCCATACTATAAATGCGAGAGGGAATTTCTTTGAAAGCTGTTTTACCATTTTGTATGCGGAATCAAATTCTTTTTTTTCTATATATTTTTCCAAAATTACTATACTTTCTTCAAGATTTAGTTCTATTTTTTGTTTTTTTATTTCAGACAAAACTTTTTTGTGAATCTGTTTGTTTTCGATCTTTTTAGGATTTTTAACTAGTATAGAACTTGATATTGGAAGAAGCGGAGAAAAATACTTAAACAAGTCCGGAAAATATTCACCAAGTCCTATTACTAAATATCCATCATCTTTTAATAATGAGTATATTTTTTCTATAATTTTTTCTGGGTTTGAAATGTAAATCAACACCCTTCTTAAAAATATTATATCAAATTTTTTATCTGTATTATTTAAATCTAATATATTTAAATTTTCAAAATTTACATTTTTTCTATATTGTTCTTTTACGTAAAAATATCCATCTTTTATTTCAAAATATTTTTCAATTTGCTCCTTGTTTAAAAATCTTACACTCCAGTTTTTGTATTTTCCTTCTCTTGCTTGCTTAATTCTTTCTTTATTTATATCAATTCCTGTAATTTCCATATTTATGTCTAATTCTTGTGCAATAAACGAAAGTGTATAAACTTCTTCCCCTCTGGAGCATCCGACACTTAGTATTTTCCAGAATTTTTTTGTTTTTAAAATATTTTTGAGTTTTTCCAGTATTTCTTTATCTCTAAAAAAGTAAGATTCACCAATAGTTAAGTTCATTAGAACAAGATTTTCTAATGTTTTATCATCTATATCTTCTTTATCAATAATTTTGTAGAAGTTTTCAATTTGTTTTGGGTTTGCTTTTAAGTTATGCTTGTTTAAAATTTGAATAATTTTACCTTTCATATTTTTCCTCCTCTTGGTTAATATTATAATATAAAATTGATGTTATAATACACTTTGAGGTGATTAGAATGCCAATTATCAATTTATCGGGGAATTCCGAGTTAAAAAAAGAAGAATATGTAAAGGAACTGGTAAGTAAGCTTAATGCAGAATATGTGAGGGTATATTCAGATTACACAGATAGATTAGAGATTATAAAAGAAAAAGTATCGAATATAGGTTTGTTTTCTAAAAAAACGGTAGTTGATGTTGTGGATTTTGAAAAATTTAAGGCATCAGAGAAAAAAGAAATTTTATCATTACTTATTTTAGATGATGTTTATCTTATTCTAAGGACACAGAAAAAAATAAAAGGTATTTCAGGAGAAGAGTTTAAACTTCCCAATGTTTGGGAAGAAGAAAAATGGAAAAATTTAATTTCTGAAATGTTAAAAGAACATGGTCTTGAAGTAAAAGGAGAAATAATTGACTTTTTATTTGAAAATGTTGGGCCTGATGAGTTTGCACTTTACAATGAAATAAAAAAATTAAAAGTTTTTGAAAAAAATTTAAATTTAGATATTTTAAAAGATGTGATTCATAAATATACACTTTCAAAGTTGGATGATTTTTGCTTTGCAATTTCTGAGATGAAAGAAGAATCATTTAGATTGTTAAAAGACGTGGTAAACGACTATGAGCCAATTATAATTGTTTACACACTTTCATCTCATTTTATTTCTTTATTCAGAATTTTTGCATACACAAAAAAGAAAACCTCATTTTCCTGGCCAGAGATTTCAAAACTGTCAAAAGAATTAAAAATTCCTTCTCCAAAAGTTGCAAGATTTTTAGGATTTAAATTTAAAGGTCAGAAATTTGAACCAGTAAATCATCTTTTAATTTATTCAGAAGAGAAATTAAAAGATATAATTAAAAGACTATACTTTATTGATAGAAGTGTAAAATCGGGAGGAACTACCGAAGTTGAAATTTTAAATTTAATAAAATTTATCAAGGAGTGTTAAACATGGATAAGATAGTAGATTTTTATGAAAAACATAGAAAAAAGCTACTAGTTCTTTTGATTTTAATTAATATTATATCACTTATTGGTGTATTTAGAATTCGTTTTAATACTGACTTTACTTTATTTATGCCTAAAAATTCAAAGTATGAAGATATATTAAACGAAATTGAAAAGGATTTTTCATCAAAAGATCAGCTTAATTTACTGATTGAATTTAATGTTAGTCCATATTCTTTAGAAGGAATTAAAAAGATAAGAGAATATGAAAATAGATTAAAGAAAATTGATGGAGTTGTAGAGATTGTATCTCCATTACCAACTCAGATCCCTGTCGGCTTTAGAAAAGTTGATGTAAGTCAGATAAATGAAAGTAATATAGACTATGTACTAAACTTTTTAAAAAAGATTTCTTCGGAAAATATAATAGAAAAAGATGGTAAATATTATTTAATGTTTTATATTTTTCCCAACAAAAGAGTTGTTTCTGAAATCAACAAAGTAATTGATGTTCCACACTATTTTGCAGGAACTTCATATTTGCAGGAAAAAATATTTGATTACTTGCTTTTTATAGTTTTGACGATACCACCACTTGCAATATTGACAATCTTTTTTGTTTTTAAATGGAGACTTGGAAGTAGAAAAGCTACATTTTTTTCTGTCTTTCCAGCTGGTATGGGTGCTTTATGGACAATGGGATTTATAGGATGGTACAAAGGTGAAATATCGGTGTTAAGCATACTAGCACCTATTTTTACAATTGTTATGGGAAGTGCAGATGGTCTTCATTTCGTTTCTCATTTTATGGACATAAAAAAAGTTGAAAGTGATAATAAAAAAGCACTTTCAAAAGCACTGGAAAGCACCGGAATAGCAATGATTTTGACAACAATAACGACTGTAGTGGGATTTTTATCGTTGATATATGTAAATTCAGATTCTCTTGCAGAGGTTGCTTTTTTTAGTTCTCTGGGTATTTCCTTTGCAGCAGTTGCAACATGGTTATTTTTACCAATTATTTTATTAAATGCAAAATTAAAAATAAAAGAGGATAAAAGTAAAATAGGTATGTTCCTTGAAAATTTAATTGGAAAAAAATCAATTTTAGTTTCAATTTTGCTGGCATTAATTTTTGCTCCAGGGGCATTTTTCTTAAATTCAGAATTTTATATGATAGATATGTATAAGAACACGACTCAGGTAAAGAAAAATATTGATAAAGTAAGTGAAATTGCAGGGATTTCTGTACCTGTTTTTGGATACTTTAAAGCAGAAAAAATAGTATCACCAGAAATCGCAAATCAAGTTTTGCAATTTGAAGAAAAAATAAGAGAAAAAGACATAAAAGCAGTTTCGGTTTATGATTTAATGAAAAATATCAACGAAAAAATTCTTGGAAGAGAAGGCTATCCACCAAATATTGTCCAGGCTGGTCTTTTATTGAATTTAATGCCGGACGTTTATTCAAACTTTTTGAATATTAAAACATCTTCTGGAAGAATTTTGATATTTCCAAAGGAGATTTCAAAGCAAACATTAAACTACATAGAAAAGAGTGCACCGAGCTTTGTAAAAATTACCGGGATACCATATATAATGAAGGAGATGAACGAAATAATAGTTCCTCAGCAGATAGTTTCATTAATTTTGGCAGTAATATTTGTCTTTATAATTGTTTTGATAAGGATAAAAAATCTTAAGGAGGCGCTTATTTCAATATTGCCAATATCTTTGACGTTAATAGTATTATTCGGTTTTATGGGATATTTCAATGTTAAGTTGAGTATAATTACCGCAACTATGGGAAGCATTGTTGTTGGAGTCGGGATCGATTATGCGATCCATTTTATAGAAAGTTACAACTATAACTACAAGAAATTTAAGAATAAAAAACAAGCATTAGATGAAGCATTTAGAGTAACTTCAAAGCCTATTCTTGCTAATGCATTGGGGCTTGCAATAGGATTGAGTGTTTTATTGGTGTCACCATTTAAAATTCATGAATATTTAATTGGAATTATGTGGGTTTCAATGATTTCAAGCTCTTTATTTAGCTTGACGCTTTTACCAAGTTTATTATTTCTTGCAAAAGTAGAAAAAAATAGAGTATAATATAAAAAGGTATGGATGGATGGAAGGAAATATCAGAGATTTTAAAAAAAGAGGTAATATCCTCTAATCTTTCGTTATTGGAGTTTTCTAAAAGGGTTGGAATAGATATAAATACCTTCAGGAAATATTATGAAGGGAACTTTTCTGGGGAACCTTCTATTGTAGAAGAGCATCTTAGAAAGATAAAAGAGGTTTTTAATTTAAAAGAAGATTTGATAATGTTATATGAGCTGGGAAGTAGTAAAAGAATAAAAGATTCCAAAATTTCTAAGTCTAATTTGTACATATTTCTAATCTTTACTGTTTTTTTATTTATAGGTTCGGTTATTTTATTTTTAAATGTATATGAAACTCCCTTAGTAAGATTAAATTCGATAGGAGATGAGGTAAAAGTAAATGGTAAAGTGGTAAAAACTTTTTTTATGGATGAAGGAGAATATATAGTGGAAGGTCCTTCACTTTTGAAAAAGATTAATAAAGAGACGAAAAAGGTGGTTATGGAAAAATACAAGGTGGTGGTTGGATGGGAAAAGTAAGGCGTGTGGATTTAGTAAATTTGGTAATGTTTTTTTTCTCTTCGCAAGTTGAATATTGGCTGTCTGAGGTAGAGAATGAGTTAATAGAGAAATTTGGACCGATAGATTACAAATCTGATATATTAGATTTTGAAAAATATACTTTATATTACAACAAGGAGATGGGGGAAGGAGTAAAAGGAATATTATTGAGTTTTGAAAGACTTATACATCCTTATCAGCTTGCAGATATTAAAAATATGACAAACGAAATTGAACAGAGATATGCAGTAAAAGGTAATAGAAGATTTAACATTGATCCGGGATATATTCATCATATGCAATTTGTTCTTGCAACTACAAAAATGTGGCCTCATAGGATATATATAGGAAAAGGGATTTATGCAGAAACTACGTTAATGTATATAAATGGAAGATGGAAGGATTATGATTTTACTTATCCAAATTATAAAGAAGAAGAATATAAAAGAGAATTGGAAAAAATTAGACTGAAATATTTGGAAAAAAGAAAAAAATTTTTGAGGTGAAAATTATATGAATTTTTATGTTGATGTTTTAGGATGTCCAAAAAATGAAGCAGATTGTGCACTTTTAAAGGCTTATTTAGAAAAGAAAGGCAACAATATTGTTAATACCATTGAAGATGCAGATGCAGTGGTTATTGATACCTGTGGCTTTATTTTAGAAGCAAAAAAAGAATCTATTGAAGAAATACTTACTTATCTAGAATTAAAAAAAGAAAGAGATCTAAAAGTATACGTAACAGGATGTTTGGTTCAACGATATGGAGAGGAATTAAAAAAGGAGATACCTGAGGTTGATGGATGGTTTGGAATATTGCCACCTGAAAAGATAGCTGAAAATATTGGTAAAGAAAGTATAATACCTAAAAACCCGGAGCCTGTGTATGAATTTGGTGGCAGGGTTGATGAAAAGCAGTATGCATATGTTAAAATTTCCGATGGATGTGATAGAGCTTGTAGCTTTTGTACAATTCCACTTTTTAAAGGAAGCTTTAAGAGTAGAAAGATAGATGATATTGTAAAAGAAGTAGAATATCTCATTTTATCTGGTAAGAAGGAAATTATTCTTGTTGCTCAAGATACAACAGGATATGGGATCGATTTGTATGGAAAGCAAATGCTTCCTGAACTTTTGAAGAGAATTAATGATATACCTGGAGATTTTTGGATAAGAGTAATGTACATGCATCCTGATCATATAACAGATGAGATTATTGAAGCCTTTTCATATGACAAGGTTTTGAAATATTTTGATATACCAGTTCAACATGGGAGTGACAAGGTATTAAAACTTATGAACAGAACAAAAAAATCTGAGCATATATTAAAGCTGGTTGAAAAAATAAGGAAAAGGTATGAAGATGCGGTTTTGAGAACTAGTATTATCGTTGGCTTTCCTGGAGAAACTGATGAAGATTTTGAAGAGTTATTAGATTTTATAAAAATGGTTAGATTTGAGAGGCTTGGAGCATTTATTTATTCAGATGAAGAAGAAGCACCATCTTATCATTTTGAAGGAAAAGTTCCAGAGATAGTAGCTCAAGAAAGGCTTGATATTTTGATGGAAGAACAGTCTAAGATTTCTTTCGAAATAAATGAAAAGATGGTTGGAAAAACTTTTAAAGTGCTTTTTGATGAGGAAGAAGAAGGTGTTTTAATTGCAAGAAGCTATATGGATGCCCCAGAAATTGATGGTAATATTTTTGTTCCAGGAAAGTTTGAAGAAGGATTTTTCAAGGTAAAAGTGACCTCTGCTGATGTATACGATTTAGAAGGTAAAATTGTTGAGGAGTGAGTTTATGAACGTACCAAATTTTATAACCTGGGTGAGAGTAGTTTTAACGGCTATTATTGTTTTTCTTTTATTAAATGGTTTTTATTTAAGTGCTTTTGTTTTATTTTTAATAGCTTCTATTAGTGATTACTTTGACGGTTATTTTGCAAGAAAACTAAATCAGGTTACTAACTTTGGAAAGATATTTGACCAAATGAGTGACAAAATTCTTATTACTAGCATTTTAATTGTTTTTGTCCAACTTGGATTAGTTCCATCATGGATTTTAGTTGTTATAGTTTTCAGAGATACACTTGTAAGCACAGTAAGAATGGCAGCTGCATATGGAAACAAGGTTATTGCTGCAAATTATTTTGGAAAGCTAAAGACTGTTTCACAGATGGTTTGGACTATTGGTATTTTTTTACAACTTGTAGGCTTTGAAAGTTTGGTAATTTTCAATGTATTGCTTTCTTATTTAGTTGTGTTTTTAACCGTGGTATCGGGCTTGGTTTATATGGTACAAAATAAAGAGATATTAAAGGGGTGATTTTAATTTGCGTACCTTTATTGCTATCGATATAAATTCAGAGGTAAGAAGCATAGCAGAGGAAGTTATTGAAAAACTTAAAAAAATGGGCTTTAAAGCTTCATGGACAAGTCCTGAAAATTTGCATCTGACATTATTTTTTATGGGTGATTTAAGCGAAGAAAAGGTTGATTTACTTGCCCAACGTTTGCATAAAAGGTTGGCAGGTTTTCCTAGTTTTTCGTATGAAGTTTCTGATTTTGGGTTTTTTAGATTTAAACATTTACCGCGGGTATTCTTTTTGAAGGTTACCCAAGATAAAATTTTGCAAACACTTTATCTTGAAATGAGGTCTGAGCTGAAAAAGCTCAGGTTGTCTTTTGACGATAAGGGTAATTTTGTTCCACATATTACACTTGGCAGGTTAAAATTTAGTCCAGAAAATTGGGAAGAGTTAATAAAAGGTATTACTGTTCCTAAAACAATAGTTTCAGTTGACAAGGTGACGATATATTCGTCAACTTTAACTCCAGCTGGTCCTATTTATAAGTGGCTTTACAAGGTAAAATTTGAAGGAGGTTTGGAAAAGAATGAGCAATGATAATGCAAAAAAAAGAGAGGTTTTGAAAAAAGCTATAGGAAAGATTGAAAAAACTTACGGTAAGGGTTCAATAATGTTTTTGGGTGAAGAATCAAGTATACAAAATATTGAGACTATTCCAAGTGGTTCTGTTGCAATCGATATAGCATCTGGTGTTGGTGGATATCCACGTGGGAGGATAATTGAAATATATGGTCCAGAGTCAAGTGGAAAAACTACGATTGCTTTGCATGCTATAGCTTCGGCTCAAAAAAATGGGGGAGTTGCAGCATTTATTGATGCAGAGCATGCACTTGATCCTGTATATGCCCAAAATCTTGGAGTTAATGTAAATGATTTATTGATAGCTCAACCCGATTATGGTGAGCAGGCACTTGAAATTGTTGATGAACTTGTGAGAAGTAATGCCGTTGATATTGTTGTGATTGATTCTGTGGCAGCGCTTGTTCCACGTGCAGAAATAGAAGGTTCTATGGGCGATGTACAGGTTGGTCTTCAGGCTAGGTTGATGTCTCAAGCTTTGAGAAAACTTGCAGGAAATATAAATAAATCAAAAACAGTTGTGATATTTATAAACCAGACTCGTATGAAAATAGGAGTAATGTATGGAAATCCGGAAACTACAACTGGTGGGGTTGCATTGAAATTCTATGCTACTATGAGACTTGAAGTTAGAGGAATTGGAAAAATTACAGAGGGGAGCGAAAGTGTTGGAAATCAGGTAAGGGTAAAATTTGTAAAGAATAAAGTTGCTCCACCATTTAAAGAAGCAATTGTTGATATTATTTACGGAAAAGGTATAGTAAGAGAAAATGAATTATTTAATATTGCAGTCGATGAGCAGCTTATAACAAGACGTGGAAGTTGGTTCTCATATGTTGATTTGAAGGGCGTAGAGCATTCACTTGGACAAGGTAAAAATAATTCAATTGCATATCTTTTAGAACATCCTGAATTGTTGGACGAAATAGAAGGAATAATAAGAGAAAAGCATGGTTTAATTAAGAAGGGTGAAGAAAAAGCCGATGAGAAAAAAGAATCTGATAAATGATGCGTTAAGGCTTTTAAAGTTTAGAATACGTTCAGAAAAAGAGATATATTTGAGATTAAAAGATAAAGGTTATGGTGATGAAGAAATAAAAAAAACAATTGAGGAACTAAAATCAAAAGGTTTTTTAGATGATGAAAAATTTGCATACCTTTATGCTTATGATTCTTTGACTTTGAAAAAAAAGGGACCATTTTTGATTAAAAGGGAGCTTTTAAACCTTGGAGTTGATGAATACATAATTGATGATGCAATTTCAAAAGTTTTATCTGAAGTTGATATTGAGCAGATAAAAAGAGAATTGGTAAAAGATATGGATGCAAGAAAAGCTAAAGAATACTTATATAGAAGAGGATTTGGAGGTGAATAAAATGTTGATATATATATTAGCATTTGTTGGTGTTTTTGTTGGAGCTTTAGTTGGTTATGTAGTAGCTAAAAGAAAAATTGAAAAAGATTTGTTATTAGCAAAAAAAGACGCAGAACATATTATCAAAGAGGCTGAAAAAGAAGCAAGTGAGATCAAGAAAAAGGCTGTTATTGAATCAAGAGAGGAACTTCACAAGCTTAGGGAAGATTGGGAAAAAGAGAAAAAGGCTCGTGAAGAGGAATTAAAGTATGCTGAAGAAAGACTTATTAAAAGAGAAGAAATGGTTTCAAAGCGTGAAGAACTTTTAGATAAAAAAGAAAATTATATAGAAGAGCTGAGAAAAGAATTGGAAGAAAAACAAAGAGAGTTAATTGAGAAAGAAAAAGAAATTGAAGAAAGTTTTGAAAAACTTGCAGGTATTACTCCAGAGCAGGCAAGAGAAATTGTCTTAAATGAAGCGCGTGAAAAGTATGAGTATGAAATTGCAAAGGTTTATTCTCAAATTAAGACAAGGTATGAAGAAGATGCTGAGAAATATGCAAAAAAGGTTATAGCAGATGCGATTCAAAGGTATGCACCTGAGTATTCTGGAGAAGTAACAGTAAGTACTGTGATGCTTCCAAATGATGATATGAAGGGAAGACTTATTGGTAGAGAAGGTAGAAATATAAGAGCATTCGAAAAGGTTACAGGCGTAGATTTAATTATAGATGATACACCAGAAATGGTTACAGTAAGTTGTTTTAATCCATTGAGAAGGGAAATTGCAAGAAGAACAATTGAAAAGTTGGTTGCAGATGGAAGAATACATCCTACAAGAATTGAAGAAATGTACGAGAAAGCAAAAGACGAGGTTGAAAGAATAATTAAAGAGGCAGGTCAGGAAGCAACATTTGTAACAGGTGTTGGAGGATTACATCCAGAAATAGTAAAACTTTTAGGTAGATTGAAATTTAGAACAAGTTATGGCCAGAATGTGTTGAATCACTCTATAGAAGTTGCACTTATTGCTGGTTTGTTAGCCTCAGAACTTGGGTTGAATGTAGAAATGGCCAAACGTGGAGGATTGTTGCATGATATAGGCAAAGCACTTGATCATGAAGTTGAAGGCTCACATACTATTATTGGTGCTGAAATATTAAAGAGATATGGTGAAAAGAAAGAAGTTATTAATATGATAATGGCTCACCATGGTGAAGAAGAGCCGATGACCCCAGAAGCTGTAATTGTTGCAGCTGCAGATGCATTATCTGCTGCAAGACCGGGTGCGAGAAGAGAAGACGTTGAGAATTATATTAAAAGGCTTATTAAACTTGAAGAAATTGCAAAAAGCTTTAAATATGTTGAAAATGCATATGCAATTCAAGCTGGTAGAGAAGTAAGGGTTATAGTACAACCAGATAAAGTTGATGATGTTTTGGCTGATAAATTGTCCCACGACATTGCTATGAAGATCGAAGAAGAGCTGCAATATCCAGGAGTTTTAAAAGTTGTGGTAATTAGAGAAAAACGAAGTGTAGCTTACGCAAAGTAATGAAAATCCCCCTTCATGAAAAGAAGGGGGATTTTTTCTTATCTGTTATTATATGCTTCAATTGCCTTTGCCATTATATTAATTGCATCTTTTAGTTTTTCAGATTCAAGTACATATGCGATTCTAATTTCACTCTTTCCAAGTCCTTTAGTTGCGTAAAATCCAGAAAGAGGTGCTACCATTGTAGTTTTTCCATCTACATTAAATTCTGAGAGCATCCATTTGATAAATTCTTCTGAATCATCTACAGGAAGTTTGGCGGATAGATAAAATGCACCTTGAGGTTTATGAGCAATAATTCCTGGAATTTTACTAATTTCATCGTATGCCACATCTCTTCTTAATCTGTATTCATTCATAGCATTCTTCATGTATTCTTCATCGGTGTTTAACAAACCAATTGCGCCGTATTGAGTAATTTCCGGTGGACAAAGCCTTGCTTGGGCAAGTTTTAATGCAGCAGCATAAAAATCTTTATTTTTGGTTACAAATGTTCCTATTCTTGCGCCACATGCGCTGTATCTTTTTGATAAACTATCTACAATAATCAAGTTATTTTCTCTTAGTTCTTCAAATTCAAACATTGAAATTGCTTTTGTGTTATCAAAAGTAAATTCTCTATATACTTCATCGGATATAACTACTAAATTGAATTTTTTTGCAATATTTGCAATTATTTCTAGTTCTTCTTTAGTATAAACAACACCTGTAGGGTTTGACGGGTTGGAGAATAATATTGCTTTAGTCTTAGGTGAAATTACTTTTTCAAAGTCATCCATTGTTGGCATTCTATAGCCGTTTTCTGGTTTTGCAGTTACTGGTACAAGTTTAACATTAAGGTATGCGGCAAAGCCAGCATAATTTGCATAGAATGGTTCAATAACAATTACTTCATCACCTGGATCACATACAACACCTAATGCAAATAATATTGCTTCACTTCCTCCGTTTGTAACCATGATCTCGTCAGGTTCAACATTTATATTCCATTTATGATAGTATTCTGCGAATTTTTCTCTAAGTGGTTTTATACCTTGAGAGTGAGTATATGCAACTACCTCTGTTTTGAATTTTTGAATATATTCATGCCACTGTTTTGGAGTTTTAATATCAGGTTGGCCTATATTAAGATGATATACATGTATTCCCTTAGCTTTTGCTGCGTCTGCATAAGGTACAAGCCTTCTTATAGGACTTGCTGGGACATTTTGAGCCCTTTTGGATATCATTTTACTCCTCCTCCTTAATGTATGTTATGCTTTCATCTAAAACATTGTATTCTTCAGGTTTTTTAGTTCCTCTAATTTTAATATGGGCAAAGGTTTCAAAAAATTCAGTGTTTATTATTTCGTATCCTTTATAGTGCAAATCTTGCATTGCTTTTCCATACTCATAGTACCCAACTTTAATTATGTAAACTGGTACGGGTACAAGTGTTGTTACTTTTAAATTAGAAATTAATTCATCGACGGTTGAAGAATAGGCATCAATAAGGCCTCTAACGCCGAGTTTTACTCCACCAAAATACCTAGTTACGACAACCGCAACATTTAAAAGATCATATTTTTTTAAAACACCTAAAATCGGCCTTCCGGCAGTTCCAGAAGGCTCACCATTATCAGAAGAAAATTCTATTATTTGGTTATTTTCAATTACTCTATATGCAGGGCAATTGTGAGTTGCATCGTTATATTTTTTAGAAATCTCTCTTATAAACTCTTTAGCTTCTTCTTGGCTTTCAATGTGCGAAAGAGTGGCAATAAATATAGAGCGTTCTATATTTTTTTTGTGTTCATGTACTCCAAATATTGTTTTATATTTTATATAATTCATATTGTCTTGCTTAACACCTCTTTATTATCCAAATCATATATTGTAATTTTAGGAGTATTTGAAAGATCAATAATCATATATGTTTGAGGGTAACCTCCTTTAGGCAAAGAAAGACTACCCGGATTTGCAATTATTATTCCTTCTTTTTCTTCAATTTTAGGAATATGGGTATGCCCATGTAGAATTATTCTAACATTATGATTTTTTGCAAAGCTTGTAACATCAAAATTATCATTTTCAATGCTTTCACCATGAAAAAGATAGATTGGAATATCTTTAAAAAATTCCATAGTTTGCTTTGGCATTTCCTGCAATCCTAATACCTTAACATCAACATCTGCATCACAGTTGCCCCTTATGTAGTTGATGTTAAAATTTTTAAGTTCTTCTACAAGTTCTTTTGGATTATAGCCTTCTGGGAGAGGATTTCTTGGACCATGGTATAAAACATCTCCAAGATGGAATATTTCATTAACTTGTTCTGCAATTTTTTTGATTTTATTCCAATAATATACTGAACCGTGAGTATCTGAAATAACTAGTACTTTCACTATTTCACCCCTTAATAAGAATATAACAAATATTTTTTTAATAGGCACTTTTGTAAAATTCTTTATTTTTGTAAAAAATAGGGCAAAAATATATAGAACTCTATTTTTTTAAGCTTTGCGCAATTTTACATGCCAGTTCAACGTTGTTCTTTAAGAGAGCTATATTTGATTCAAGAGTTTTACCATTTGAAAGCTCTACAAGTCTTTTTAACATATAGGGGGTAACTTCTTTTCCGTGAATTTCTTTTTCTGCTATCTCTTTTTCTATTATTTTTATATAACCTTCTATTTCATTATTATCTAAAACATAGTCTTCTGGAATTGGATTTGCAACCAAAAGTGCACTTTCTAATTTAAGTTTATTTTTTTCATTAAAAATATTAGCAATTTCATCTGCACTTTCTACCTTATATATTTTTTCTTTTGAAAGTCCGTTGTAAAATATTGGGAAATATTCAGTTTTGTAGCCCACAGTTAAGACCTGAAAAGTTTCTAAAAATTCAAGTGTTTTCTTTATATCAAGTATTGATTTACAACCTGCCGAAACCACAATTATATTTGTTTTTGAAAGTTCTATAATATCTTGTGAAACGTCCCATTCCCCTCTATGTACTCCACCGATGCCACCTGTTGCAAATACTTTTATTCCTGCAAGACTAGCAATCTTTGCAGTGGAGCTAACAGTAGTTGCAGCAGATTTTTTCATTGCAATGGCGTAGGAAATTTCCCTTGTTCCTACTTTTATTGGATTATCATCGACAAGTTCAATTAGTTGTTCTTTTGAAAGACCTACAATAACTTCACCTTTTAATATACCGATTGTTGCAGGAACACAACCATTTTCGTAAACGATATCTTCAAATTCTTGTGCTACTTTGAGATTTTCTGGATATGGAAGACCGTGAGCTATTACTGTACTTTCTAGTGCAACAATTGGCTTGTTTTCTTCAAGAGCCTTTTGGACTTTTTCTGAAATGATCAAAATTACACCTCCGTTATTTTACCTCTATTTCTTTTGAAAACTTTAAAACGTTATTTCCACTCTTTACATTCACCTTTATCACGTAATTTCCTTTTTCAAGTTTTCCAATATTGAGTCTGTATGTTGGGATTGTAAATGCTTGGGTGACCATTTCACCCTTTTTGGGTTCATTTAATACAAGGTTGATTAAGATCTGGTTTTCTTTTATTTCATAATTTTCAAGTTCAAGTGAATATCCTCCAGTTTTTTTGAGCCCCATTGATACGACAATAAAAATATCGTCGTTAGTTGAAAATGTGTCTTTTAAGACTATCTTATTTTCTATAGTAAAGACGTAAATTCCCATTTCTCTAAATTCTGGTGTCATAATTTCACCTATTTCTACATTTTTTGTTACTTGCTTTTTGTCAATTTCATAATTTCCAATTATAACGGTAGCATTTTTTGGACAAATTATTAAAAAAGAAGGAATAATAGAATAGTTTCCTTTTCTTAATGTTTTAATAGTGTAGTTATGTTCTTCATTGTTGAATCTAATTAAAATTTTAGTAGTTTCAATAGCACTTTTCGGTGTAAAGTACCAACCTTTTATTATATATCCCTTTTCTTGGTTATTTTCAAAAAGTTTTAAATAGTAAACCATGTTGTTTTTTGTTCCTTCATATTGAAATAGATTATCCGGTAGTTCTTTATCTACAGGGTAGATAAAAACAGAGTTTGAGAGAATAATTATACTAAAAATAGTTAAAAATAATGAAAGGAATTTTTTCATGGATTTCACCTCCTATGTTGATTATATCATAAAGTAAATTCCCCACAATGCGGGGAATTTACTCTAAATGTTTGGTATTAATTCTTCTAATATTTTTAACACTTCATCTGGTAATTTATCTTTACCGGAATTTTCTACTTCTTTTGTTTTAACAAATTCTATTCTTCTTTTGAAACTTTCTTTTAATGATTGAATATATTTAATGTCATTCATCTCAGATTCAAAGCCTTCTATACGTGTTATGTAGAAATCTCCAAACCATTTATACCATTTTAAAGAACCTTCTACTACTTTTTCTACAAGCGATATTGTCAGTTCTTTTGGGATTTTCTTATCTAAAAAGTAACCGGTATTTAAGATGTATCCTTCTACCCCTTTTTCAAAGAGTAATTTGAATTTTTGGTAATCCTCGGAAAGTGGATAAGTTCTAAATGGATTTGCGTATGGTTCAAATACCAATGCATTTGGGTCAACACCATCATCCAATTTTTCAGCAGATGTTCTTTTTGTAGTAAGTAATGCGCCCATGGTTGAAGAGAGTACTGGATTTTCTATTTTAACTATAGGTGGAAGTGTTGGATCTTTCATAAGCCAGAATATAGCATTAATCTTAGAATCTATTTTATTAACCCTATTTGGTGACCAGAGCTTTGATTTTATTGCACGTCCATTTCCGTTTCTAATATCCTCCATTATAGGTACTATGTTTCCATTTTCATCCATTGTTGCCCCACAATTTTGAATGGTAAGAAGGTATTTATTATCTTCCTTGGATGTTGGATAATCTGCAGTTTTATCAAAATAAGATGGTTCAAGTGCTATTGAAGATAAATCTTTGGTTGATATAATGAAGGCATCATCGTGTAAAATAGTTACATCATAATTTTTATGTTTTGCGTGTGTAAGTGTCGATTTTCCTGAACCAGATAATCCAAAAAATGCAGCAACAAAATCAGTTTTTTCATTTTTTAATCTTTTTAATCCACCATGGCAGGAAGCATATCCATTTCTATTTGCAATGCTCCATGCAAGGGTTAAAGTTCCTTTTTTTAATTCCCCAAAATATCTCATTCCAAGTATAGCAGCACAGTTATGTTGAGGATCAAAAATAGCGAGTCCTAATGGATAATCTGGATGTTTCCAATCAGGATCTGCAAAAACGTAGATATCACCTTCATTAAAAATATGGGACTCATTATACATTTTTTCGTATTCCAAGGAAAGATATTGAAAATTCAGCAACCAGTTATATAACAAATTTTCATGTCCTTCTGGAATTAGTAAGTGATTTTTAACCATGAACTCTTTAGAAAGTCCAGTAAAAGATATTCCATGATACATTTTTTTGTGTCTAGAGTTGTAAACTGCTTCTCTTACAATTTCTTCGTATTTTTTATTGTCTATATTTGGATCTCCTATGATCCTTCTACCTGCTGCATACCTTCCAGTGACAGTACCATCATTGAAGAGAAGAACTTTTGTATCTTTGTCAAGACCTAAAAGTTCTGGTTGGTAAACTTTCCAGCTTGTAACTATTGTACCAGGAGAATTTTTAGCAAGCTTGTATGCTTCTTTTGGGCTTGTAATGATTTCGACGTTGTTGCCATAGAATGCTGTTTCAATTGTAACTCTCATTCTAGAAAAGAGTGAATTTTCCTTTGATATTTCATTGATTTTGAAATATTGCTTTGTTGCCAACACCATCCCTCCCCTCTGACAAGGGAAATTATAACAGTAAAGTGGAGAGTATAAAAATACATAATCGAATATTATAAATTAGAAAATGAAAGAATAAAAATTATTTGGAGAAATTTTGTCTGAAAATGAAAGAATATAACTAATTTTAAAAAACTTAAGATTTTGAAAAAGTTAAATCAGGGAGATTTAAGAGAGGAATATTAACTTGGAGTGGATAGAGAAAAGATTAATGATTGGAACAATAGGTTAATTATTTGTGAATTTTAATAAAAAGGCTCCATTTATTTGAAATGGAGCCTTAAAATTTAAAAAGGATAAAAAGTTAACTACTGTAGGGTAGCTTTTCCTATCTTTTTTATAGGCAAGTCACTCTTTACATCGTTTCCTATTACTAAAATTAGCTGGTGAATTGGAGAGTGTTGGATATCGGAGATCTTTAAACCTAAATTTTTTGTGTACGTTGGATTTTCTTTGTAGTTTGATAAAGCAAGTACAAAATTTCCTTTTGATGTTTGTTTTTTGATTTCATTCCAAAGAATTTTTTCTCTTTCAAGATCAAAATCTTTCCAACCAATAATATATACATCTCCAGATTTAGGTAATAATGCCTTGGTAGCTTTTCCTACCATGCCAATTACCATTGTTGGTGGAATTGGAATTTTGTTGTTTGTATTGTAAAGTGAAGCATTTCCACTTGCAACTTTTATATTAGAAAATTCACAGGCATCTTTCAACCCTTGCATCATAGCAGCTAGTCCTTCAGGCTCTTCATCAGGATCTCCATAATTTATACAATCGGTTATTGCAAGTGGCTCGGCACCTACAGCTATTGTTTTTCTAACGCTTTCAATAACAGCAATAAAAGAACCCCAATATGGACTAACTTTTCCAATGTCTGCTCTGCTATGTGTAAGAAGAGAATAGTATATATCTTCATCTTTTATTCTCATGAGAGCAGCTCCATATCCTGGTTTAATTATTGTATCAGTTCCAACCATATAATCATATTGAGTGTAAACATAGCTTGCATCAACAGGTGAAAATGTAAGATCTATATTTTCTGGGAGTGCATCTTTTTCAAATTCATATATTTCTTCTTCAGGAGCATTTGAAAGTAATTTTGCAGGAACTTTCAAAATGGTCTTGCCATTGTGTCTTACATGGTATATACCATCATCCGTAACTACTCCGACAATTGCTCCAAATAGTAAGTGATCTTTAGCTATTTTTAATATTTTTTCTGCTTTTTCTTTTGATGTTATTACTGCCATTCTTTCCTGGCTTTCACTTATTAATATTTCTATTGGTTTCATGTCAGGTTCCCTTAGTGGAAGATTTTCTAGGTCTATTATTGCTCCAAAACCTCCTTTTGCTACAAGCTCAGAAGTAGCAGAAAGAACACCCCCAGCACCAAGATCTTGTGCTCCTTCTACCAGGCCCTCTTCTACCATTTTTAAAAATGCTTCAATGAGTTGTTTTTCTGCAAATGGGTCACCAACTTGAATAGAAAGTTTGTTTGCTTTTTCACCCGTAAGGTCTTCTGAAGCAAATGAAGCTCCATGAATTCCATCTCTTCCGGTTGCTCCACCAAAAATTACAATTACCTGTCCTTTTCTTGTTGCTTTAGAAGTAATGATATTTTCTTTTTTTACTATACCTGCTGCCATAACGTTAACAAGTGGATTATATTTATAGGCGTCACTGATTCTTAGTTCTCCGCCAACAGTTGGAACGCCTATTGAATTTCCATAATCGGCAATTCCTTCAATTATTCCGTCTATTATCTTGTGCATATGTAAAGAATCAAGAATAGCAGTAGGCCTTGCTCCCATTGCAAGTATATCTCTTATTATCCCTCCAACACCAGTTGCAGCTCCGTTGTAAGGCTCAATTGCGCTTGGATGGTTATGACTTTCAATTTTAAACGATATATAATACTTATCATTTAGAGGTACAAGACCTGCGTTTCCCGATTCCTCACTTACAAGTGGAAGTCTTTTTATATACTTTTTGGTATGAGAGTATCCACAGTGTTCGCTCCACATTACTGTAAAAGCTTCTATTTCGTTTGTGGTGGCTTTTCTACCAAGGCTTTCTTCGAGTATGTCTAAGTATTTCATTTTTTACCACCTCTTATGTATTCATAAAGTGATTTAAAAAGTTTTATCCCATCGTCACTCCCCATTATTTTTTCAACGGCTCTTTCTGGATGTGGCATCATTCCTAAAATATTTCCATTTATTATTCCTGCTATGTTTTGATCGGAACCATTTACATCTTCTTTGTATTTGAATACAACATTTGGTTGCTTATCTATAACATATCTTCCAAAGCCATGAGCAATTGGTAATTTTATTACCTCTCCTTTTTTATACATTAATGTAAAAGGTGTTTCGTTATTAACAACTTCAAGTTCAACAGTTTCACAAATAAATTTTCCGTTTTTATTTTGAAGTAATCCACCTGGAAGGAGTCCCATTTCTACAAGTATTTGAAATCCATTGCAAATTCCAAGTACGAGTCCGCCATTTTCTGCAAATTTTTTTACATTAGATGATTCTCTTGCTGATACAGCACCAGGTCTTAGATAGTCACCGTATGAAAATCCTCCAGGAAGAATTACAAGCTCAAAATCATCTAGATTGTCCTTTGTGGAAACAAAATATGGTTTAAAACCTGAAAGTTTTAATGCATAAAATGCATCTCGATCGCAATTTGAACCTGGGTATACTATAACTCCAGCTTTCATTTTATCTCCACCTTAAACTCCTCTGTAACAGGGTTAACCAGTAATTCCTCACAAGCTTTTATAACTAATTTTTCTGCTTGTTCTTTGCTTTCAGCTTGAACTTCCCCATGTATGGATTTACCAATTCGTATGCTTTCTATTGGTATGTTACCTTCTTCTCTTAAAACTCTTGCAATAGTTTCTCCTCTTGGATCTCTGACGTTGCTTTTGTATTGAATGTCTATAACAAATTTAAACTTCTGCATGCTGAGAGAACCTCCCTATATTTTTCAAGTGGATCTCCTAAATCTTTTCTATATACATCCTTATCAAATATACCATCTTTTTTTCTAAGTCTCAGAGTATCAGGTGAAATTTCATCACCTAAACAGACTTTTCCTTCATTGTCAATACCATATTCAAACTTCATATCCCATAGATCAAATCCAAGTTTTTCAAAAAAGTTTTTAAGTTCAATTGCTGTTTTTTTAGCACTTTTTTCTATTTCTTCTGCTTGTTTTTCATTACAGATTTCAAATAATACAAGATGGTTTTTACATACCATAGGATCATGTCTTTCATCATCTTTTATAAAAAATTCAACTAGAGGTTCTTTAAATTCTTCTCCCTCATTACCCCCGTATCTTCTTATAAAAGATCCCGCTTTTTTTAACCTTACTACAACTTCAAGTGGTAACATTTTTAATGATACTGCTTTTATTTTGTTAGGTGAAATGAAATCTAAAAATTGTGTATATATCCCCATTGAGTTTAAATATTTCATTGAAATTGCGGTAATTTCTGCGCAAATAGCACCTTTCCCTTCTAAAACGTTATGTTTTTCCCCATCCCCGGCAGTGATATCATCTTTAAAATTTAAAATAACGTAATCCCCAAAATTTTCAACAATCTTTGTTTTTCCTTCCATAAATACATCCCCCCTTAAAGATACTTCCCCACAAGCTTTGAGCGGTAATCTTTTAGTTTTTTTGATAAACTTTCATCACTTAACGCAAGTATTTCAATTGCAAGTAATGCGGCATTTTTCCCCCTATCGATCCCCACGGTAGCAACTGGAATGTCATTTGGCATTTGAACAATAGATAATAAAGAATCTAATCCCCCTAAGTCGTTAGATTTTACAGGTACCCCAATGACTGGTTTTAATGTTTTTGAAGCAATTACCCCTGGAAGATGAGCTGCTCCACCTGCGATTGCAATAAATACTTTGGTACCTTTCTTTTCGCAGCTTTGAATGTATTCATCCAACAAATCTGGTGTTCTGTGTGCTGAAAGATATTTTGTTTCATATGGTACTGAAAATTCTTCTAGGACTTTTTCTACTTTTTCTACTATGTTTGAATCACTTTTGCTGCCTGCAATAATACTTATCACCTCATCACCCCCTATAAAGCAAAAAATCCCCGCCATCATAGATGGCAGGGATTTTTCTAAAATATTTAAATAACAAAAGTATTGAGCGCAATTTACTCATTTTTCTCACTCCTTTTTGGCCTCACGGGACCAAATTAAAGGTACAACTTAAGTATAACATGTATTTTATGATTAGGTCAACTCATATATGGTTAAAAGATTGTAAAAAAGTTAAATTGATTCTAAAATTGACATGTATTTAGTAACATCATCGGGAAAAACGGTTAGGACTTTTCCAAAATTTTTGTATTTAGTAGCAACAAGTGCGTTTGCTGCAGCTGAAATTCCAACGTTGAGACCAAGCTTTTTGTTGAGATATACGAACATATCCAGGACTTCTTCATCTTTTACAGTTTCTATTTTATCGATAACTGTTTGATCCAAAATTTTTGGAATAAATCCTGCACCAATACCTTGAATTTTGTGTTTTCCAGGATTTTTTCCTGATAAAACGGCTGAATTTTCAGGTTCGACAGCTACAATTTTAACTTTTTTGTTAAAGAATTTTTTTAAAACTCTACCAACACCACTAATTGTTCCACCCGTCCCAACTCCTGCAACAAAAACATCTAATTCAAAATTGGTTTGTCTTAGTATTTCAGGTCCAGTTGTAAGCTCGTGAGCTAAAACGTTGAAAGGATTTTCAAATTGATTTGGCATAAAAGCATCTTTTTCAGCAACTATTTCTTTTGCTTTTTCAATTGCACCTTTCATTCCCTTATCAGCAGGAGTTAGTACAACGTCAGCACCGAATGCTTTCATAATTTCAATTCTTTCTTTACTCATACTTTCAGGCATTGTTAAGATTGTTTTAAGTCCTAATTTTTTACCAATCCATGAAAGAGAGATTCCTGTGTTGCCACTAGTTGGTTCCACGATAATTCCATTTTTGATTAAGTTGTTGTTAATAGCAGCTTTTATCATAAAATAAGCTGCACGATCCTTCACACTACCTGAAGGATTGTTTCGTTCAAATTTTGCATATATGCCTAATTCTTCAATAAAGTATACTGGAGTATTTCCAATCATATTAATTTACCTCCCTTTTATATAATCCATTCTATTTCTTCTTTTTTTATTTCATTTATATTTTTTGCGGGAATCCCTACAAACACTGAATTTTCTGGAACATCGTCTAAAACTACTGAGTTTGCACCTATTTTTGCATTATTTCCTATTTTGACTGGCCCAAGAATTTTTGCGCCGGCACCTATAAGTACGTTTTTTCCAACATCTGGATGTCTTTTTCCTTTTTGAATATTTCTTGCCCCCAAAGTAACTCCATGATAGATTATTGTACCTTCACCAACTGACGCAGTAGAGCCTATTACAGTTCCTATTCCGTGATCTATAACTACTCCTGGTTCAATTTTAGCTGCAGGGTGAATATCGATTGAAAACAATATTCTTGATAGAAAATGAATTAAGAATGAAATAAACTTAAGGTTATTAATATAAAATAGGTGGGAGATTCTATAAAATGTTAAAGAGATAAATCCAACATGGAATAGAACTTGATATGAATTTTCAATGGAAGGATCTTTTTTTAGTATTTCTTCCTTATCTTTTTTGATAGCAATAAAAGTATTTTTTAAGTCTTTAAAAAATTTGCGCACCCCATAAAATATCACCTTCCTGTCTAGTTTGTTGTTTTTATTATAACAGATTCATGTGGAATATAAATTAATTATTTGTAAAAAAATTATTTCAGAATAAATTAATTAGTCTTACCTTATAAAAATGTGGTAAAATTTTTTTGGAAAGGAGTGATAATATGAAAATTTCAATAATTGGTGCAGGAAGAGTAGGTACAAGCATAGCATATTCTTTGCTTCATAGAAAGATAGCTAATGAGATAGTAATTATTGATAAAAATTATGAAAAGGCTTATGGTGAAGCATTAGATCTTTATCATGGTACTTCTTTACTCAAGCGATGTAATATTTATGCTGGAAATTTCCAAGATTTAAAAAACAGTGATATTGTTATTATTACCGCTGGTGCAGCTCAAAAAGTTGGTGAAACAAGGTTAGATTTAACAAAAAGAAACTATGAGATAATAAAAGAAATATCTAAAGAAATAAAAAAATGCGCTAATGAAAGTATTATAATAAACGTAACTAATCCAGTTGATGTGCTTACTTATTTTCTTTGGAAAGAACTAGACTTTCCAAAAAATAAAGTGATTGGTACAGGGACAATACTTGATACAGCAAGATTTAGAGCTTTGGTTTCAAAGCAGTGTGGAGTTTCACCGGCAAGTGTTCATGCATATATTGTGGGTGAACATGGCGATAGTGAACTAATGGTTTGGAGTAGTGCAACTATTGGTGGTGTAAATATAAAAGATTTTTGCAAGGTATGTAATAGAAAAAATTGTAGAAATTTGAGAGACATATTTGAGGAAACTAAAAATGCAGCTTATACAATTATTGAGAAAAAAGGAGCTACAAACTTTGCTATAGGAGTAGTTACAGCTCAACTTGTTGAGAGTATTTTTAAAGATGAGAAAAAAGTCTTAACTCCATCAACATATATTGATGGTATTTTCATAGGTTTTCCCGCAATTGTAGGTAAAAATGGAATAGAAAGAATTATTCCAATTGAAATGGATGAATTCGAAATTAGTTTGTTTGAAAATTCAAAAAATATAATAAGAAAGCAAATAGAAGAAATAGAACTATAACAATTTTTTTATTTTGCTTAATTTTTCAATACTGAACTTAAGTCCTCCGGGTCTATTCCTGGAAAGCCATATTTTTTTATAATTTTCAATAAGTTTTTCTAATCTAATTGAAAATTCTTCTTTTGTAACACTGGGCAGCTTGGAAATACTGTTAACATTAGCCTTTTTTGTGGAAATAAGAAGCTCAGTTGCCAAAATTGAAAGTTCTATATTATTTTTAATTTCTTCTTTTATTAATGAGTCATCAATATTATTAGCCTTTTGCAATTGTTCTTCCAAGAATTGCTTTGTTAATAATAAGTTTTCAACGTTTATTTTTTCAAGAAAATCTTTATTTATTTTATCTGGGTATATATATACAAGTGCAAAAAGTGCAGAATTAGAAAATTCAATACCTGTTAATTTATATGCATTGCCTAATGCAATTAAAATTTCAGCCACCTCTTTTTCAAAATAAAGACTAATAGCATTTTCTAAGTTAACATCTTTGTTTTCTTCAAATCCCCAAAAAACTCCTGCTGAATAAAATATTGCCGGTAGTGAGATCGGAAGGTGTTGCCAATGGCCGTTGTCTCCCCAATCAGTTAAAAGTAAACCAGAAGCTTTGAATTTTACGGCGTTTTCAGCTGCATTTTTAACGTTTAAAATAAAATTTTCTAACCTTCCAATTAATGAATTCCATGATGATGTTCCTGGACATACATAGAATTTTTTGCTTTTGAACAATTTGCATTCATCTTCGAATGGATGATTTTTTTCATATCCCCATATTAAAAAAGTTATATCATTTGGAATTTCATTTACAAGTTCAGGATAATTTTTAATTATATCTGCCCACATCATCATCTTTTTGTTGTATTTTTTTAGTAAATTATAAATTTTAAGAATGAAATCAAGATAGACTTTGCCTTTTCCCATCTTTTCACACAATTTTTTGGATTTTCCCTGGCACAAATCAAATGTTTCATCACCATTTATATTGAAATATTTGCTTGAAAAATGAGGAAGTAACTCTTTATATAAGTTATCCAGAAATTTTATAGAATCTTCAATAACTGGAGAGAGAGAAAATGGTGTATTGTAATGCTCTCCCCAAGGTGTATCAAATTCAAAAGTCTCAGCTAGATAGCTATATTCATTGTGTGTTAACCATTTTTCCATATGTCCAAAGGAAGCCTGGTTTGGAACAAGTTCTATGAATCTTTCTTTACAGTAATTGTCTAGAAGAATGATATCTTCTCCACTTAGTGGTGAATAGTCTTTCCAAACCTTTTCATGTTCTTGATATGAAAAGGTATGTTCGATATAAAGTTGGAGTTGATTGAATTTTAGTTGGGCTAGTAAATCTACAATGTAAAATAACGTCTCGAGCTTTGGTACTTTATCTCTACTAATATCTAACAAATATCCTCTATTTTTTATGCTAGGAAAATCGAAAATTTCAAGTTGAGGAATTTTTAGACCAAAATTTTTGATAATTTGGATTAATGTCATAAAGGCATAATGTACACCAGCTACATTATTTGCCGTTATTTCTATCTTTTTATTTGAAATTGTTAATATATATCCAGAATTTTTTTTAATTTTTGAGCGGTTTATTTTACTTTCAATAACTGTTTTTTCACCATTATGAAGACTGATGAATGATTCAATACCAATATTTTCAAGTTCTTTTTTTAGCATTTTGGCACTTGTAAGTAGTGACTTTGTAGGAATAGATATGAAAAGTTTACTTGGAAAGTTGAATTCACCTTGGTTTATTTTTAGTTTCTTTGGAGCAGGGATAAAAATCATATAGTGATCACCTCTTCTGATTTTCTTATTTCTATTATATAACAAAAATGATGTATAATTTAAATAGGTAGAATATTATTTGGAAGGGGATTAAAAATTAAAATTACAGTTTTATGCAATGATACTTCTAGAGATGCTTTTTTAAAAGAACATGGACTTTCTATATTGATAAATGATAGGGTATTATTTGACACAGGGCAAACAGATGTATTTATAAAAAACGGAGAAAAGCTTGGAATTAATTTTTCTAAGATTGAAAAAGTTATAATTTCACATGGGCATTATGATCATATTGGTGGGTTGATTTTTTTACAAAATGTAGCAAATCCTGAGGTGTTTATTCACAAAAAAGCGTTGGTTGAAAGATATAGTGCTAGTAAATTTGCAGGAGTACCGTATGATTGGAACAAAATTGAACTAAAAGTAAACTTTATAGATAGTGATATTTCAACTGACGAAGTTAGAATAATAACAAATATTAAAATGAGAGAAGATATTATTGATGAGAAATTTAGATTATCAGATGGAAGAAAGGATTTTTTTGAAGATGAAATAAACATAGTAATTGAAAATTTTTTGTTTACTGGTTGTGCGCATAGAGGTATTGAAAATATTGTAGAGCAGGTGATAAAAAGGTATAATATAGAATATGTAGTAGGAGGATTTCACTTAGTAAATGCATCAAGTGAAAGGATAAGAAAAATTACTGAGCTTTTTGAAAAATATGATTTAAAAGTGATACCTCTACATTGTACTGGTGAAAATGCAATAAAATTTATGAAAAATAGATTAAAGGATAAGTGCATTATTTTAAATTCTGGTGATGAATGGAGGAGATAAAATTAACGGAATGCGAAGAAGAGGAATGGGACGCTTTAGGAAAACGTTTATTGAACCTTTTGTTTTGTTAATAATAGCACAAAGTCCTTTGCATGGATATGAAATAGCAAATAAACTTTTAGAATTTGGTATAGAACTTACAGGACTTGGACAGATGGGGAACCTTTATAGAATTCTTTCAAAGCTTGAAGAAGAAGGGCTTTTGAGGTTTGAATGGGATAATACAAATCAAGGACCTTCTAAAAAAGTATATTATATCACACCTAAAGGCCTTGAATATTTAGCAAAAAGTGTTGAAGAACTTGAAAAAATAAATAATACTATATCCAGATTTATTATTGAGGCTAAAAAGTTAATAGATATGTAACTGATATTAGTATTTTTATAACATTTCAGGGGTGTTATAAATGAAAAAGTTATTTTTATTTGTTTTACTGTTTTTTCAAGTTTTTTCTTTTACATTTAACATTTTAGATGAAACACAAAAAGACATAAGTGCATTACAGTTCGATATTAAAGAGCCATTGCTATTTTCAACTACATTCTTGGTTGATGGAAAAGTTAAAAGATTAGAGCTTTCTAAGTTTGATAATTTTTGTTTTGAAACAATTAACAATTTAGATGAGAAAGATTTTTTAATTTTAACTGCACTTGCTGCAGGAATTACTTATTTTGATGATCCTGCACTTTCATACACTATACTTGAAAGTACTTTTTTTACTTCGGTGGTAACGTATGCAATGAAAATTTCAATTGGTAGAGGAAGGCCTTATGCATACGATAGTCCTTTTGTTTTTAAACCTTTTTCTTTTGAAGATAAAAATTTTTCCTTCCCTTCCGGACATAGTTCATTTGCCTGGGCCCTATTTACTCCGCTTGCTGAAAGGTATAATAAAGGATTATATATTTTTCCTATTTTATTTTCAATATCAAGGGTTGTAGGAAATTATCACTGGCTTAGCGATGTCATTTTTGGGGCATTTATTGGTTATACTATTTCAAAATGCTTTTATTATAATTAGAATAAATCGTTCTATAGTGTAGATTTACTCTGTAATTTAAACAGAATGGCTTTGGTAATCCATTGAAGCCATTTTTTATTGAGTTTGTCACTAACTCCATATTGTTACTTTCACTTACTGTATATTCTATTATTTCGTTATTGTAAAGCATCCCGAAAAATTGGACAGAAATCAAGAAACTTTTGTGTAGTTTAAGTATTCTTCGTATACCTCTCGTGGGCTTCTGTATTTCAATGCACTGTGTGGATATCTACTATTGTAAAATATCTCGTATCTTTTTGTTTTTACTACTAACTCTGAACAGCTCATTTCTTCAACCGGCCATACTACTTCTTCTTTATACGTTCTAAAATACCTTTCTATATTTGCATTTCCACGTTCATTGTTGTAACTTGTAAATATTTGCTGTATTCCTAATATCTTACATTCTTGCATAAATCTCCTGCTTGTAGGCTGACTACCATTATCACTTGTCTGTATTACTTTCTTTCCTCATACTCTCCGTCTTTACACCCTTCATTTAATGCTTTTTCCATTCTTCTGTTCTTCCTCTGAGACTTATTTGTGAGCCAAGTACTTCCCTTGTATACCAGTCTATTACTGCTATGTAATTTACCATCTTGCGTCTTTTGTCATTACTTTCGTCATGTCTATTCCCAGTACCTGTCTTGGCCTGGTTGGAACTATCTTTCTTTGAAAACTTCTTTTTGCTTTCTTTATGTATTCCAATATAGTTTTCTAATCTCTTTTTTTGTAAGTTCAGTGCTGCCATATGTTAGATAATTATTTATCCACAATTGTACTCTACTTTCAGGCCCCCTAAGAGAGAAGCAATAGCTTTCTTAGGAAGTTTTTCGTCTGTGTAAAGCTTAATGGCTTCTTGTTTTATATCCAAAGGATACATTGCTTTTTCCCTTCCTTAACCAAAGAAAAACACCCCATTGTTGGTTTTATTATACCACTTTGGGAGTGTTTTTTTATTAATTTTTATTCTGTTTCATTTTTTGAAGTCGACGAAATGATTTGATTGAGTTTTTATTGGTTAAATTAATAAAAAATTTAACTATAAAATATTTTAAAATTAATTAAATATAAATTATTTTTCTTTTGATTGTTTTTAAATATAATTATATTGTTTGTTTATAATGATTGTTATATATTCAATAATATATTTAATATGTCAATAAACAACTAAAATTAGTCATTTGTTGATAATATTGAAATATTATGAGCGGGATAAAAAACGGTTTGTTATTTTTTTTTTTAAGATAATTTGAAAATATTAGCAAAATTAAAGCTTGGATTTAAGATAAAAATAATATATATTAGACTTGTATTTCCTTTAATTGAAGATTGTAAAATTATATAAAAATTTTAATAGCTATTATTACATGGGAGGTGAGACTATGAAGAAATTTTGGGGGATTTTATTGTTTTTAGTGTTATCTGTGACAATCTTTTCTCAATATTATGATTTTGAAATGATAGTATCTAGGTCGTTTCCAAAGCTTGATAGAGAATGTGATGAAAGTTTAACAGAACCTGTTACATATGCAATATGTAAAAAATGGGAAGAAAAACCAGGATATTTAGATAATACTTGTTTAAATATTTGTCAAACTGCTTGTCAAGTACTTCCTAATAAAATTGCTGTACTTGCTTGTTCTGTAGGTTGTTATGGAGCTTGTTGGAAACCTGAAAGCAAGAAATGTCTTGATTGGGACGTAATAAGAGTTTATCCGTGTAATTGGGGATATTAAAAAGGGGGGATATTTGTGAAAAAAAGTTTAATTTTCATATTTTTACTTGTATTTAGTATTATTCTTGTTTCAGAAACTATAATAGTTGAGGAAAATATTCAACAAGCTATCGATAAGGCAAAAGATGGTGACATAATTTATCTGAAAGCTGGTACTTACAAAGAAAATTTGTCGATAGTATCTAAAAATTTAACTTTAGTTGGTGAAGAAGGAGCTTATATAAGCTATGTTGGTAAAGATCCAAAAAATATTTTTAATTCGAGTCCAACAATTTATATTGAAAATTCAAATGTTATAATAAAAAATTTGGAAATTGGCTCAGTAAACTCAATTGGAATTGGACTTTTAAATTCTAAGATTTCATTGAGCAATGTAAATATGAATCTTGATAATGCGTATGGAGTAGTATGTGTAGCTGATGAAGAAAAAGAATCGTTCTTAGAAGTTTCAAATTTGAGCGTTGAAGATGTAAATTATAAAAGTAGTTCAGGTAAAAATGTAAGTCTAAATTTTAACAGTGTTGGAATAATGCTTTCTGGGGATTCAATGTTTGTAGCAAATAATATTGAGATGAAAGGAATGAAAAATGGATTAATTTTAAATAACAAAATGTCATATATATACAATTCAGACTTTTTAGAAAATGAAAATGTAGCAATTATATTAAGTGGACAACAAAAATTCATAAACAACAGATTTGAATTAAATGTTGAGACATTTAAAGTTGCAAATTCTCCTGAAGTAGAGTTAGTAGGAAATGTATTTAAAGATAACTCATATAATTTTGTAATTAAAAAGGATGATTATGATTCTTATCAAAACTTTAGGCATTTTTCTGGAAAGATTATAGGCTTTTCAAATATTTTACAGTCTCCAGAAATTTTAAATGAAAGTTTTGGAAAATACTTTTGGAAATAGTAAATAAAAAGAATTTTTAGAAAGTCGCTATGGGATATTCCATAGCGACTTTTTTTGTTGATAATTTTAATATTTATTGTATAATTAGTTTGTAAACCGAATTAATCTTTAGGAGTTGATGTTTTTGAGTGCACCAGTAAGAATTGTTTTTTATACATTCTTAAATGGTATATCAAGAAATGTATATCAAGTCCTATTCAATTTATATTTGAAAAATTTTGGTTATGATAACTCCATTATTGGAAAAATAATGTCTTTTAATCTTTGGGGTTCAGCAATACTTGCAGTGTTTTTAGGAATTCTTTCAGATAAACTCGGTAGAAAAAAGATGCTTTTATTTGTTCAACCACTTGGAGCATTATTTGCGATAATGAGATTATTTCCAGTTAATTTGACTTGGCTTTATGCTACTTCTTTTTTATTTGGTGGCTTTAATTCTGCAATAATGATATTGACTGATGTATTTTTGGTTGAAAGTACGCATAACAAAAATAGAGCTAAATTTTTTGGAATGAATTTTGGAGTAAGGATGTTGACAGGTGTTTTTGGGAATGCATTGGGAGGATTTTTGGGAGATGTTTTTGGATTTAGAAATGTAATGATTTGGTCTATGGTATTGAGAATTTTTGCGCTTATTCCAATTCTTAAAATAAATGAAGTAGTAGTTCTAAAAGAAAAAATAAAGATGGATGAATTTCAAAAAAAGATATTTGCATTTTATATTTTTTCAACTGCTAGTGTAGGCTTTGGTGCAGGTCTATTCATTCACTTTGGAAATGTCATATTCTATGATTTATTTGCTTTAAGTGCAACAGTAATTGGTTTTATATTGGCGCTTGCACAATTTGGAACAAGTATAGGTTCAACTTTTTCACACAAGTTAGGAAAGAAATTTGGAGCATCCAAAGTATTGATGCTTTCTAATCTTGCTGTTCCAATCTTAATACTAATGCTTTCCTTTGTTAGAGAACCTATAAGCTTTACAGCTATATATGTTGCAAGATTTACAATAATGAATATGGTAAATCCAATATTTAATACTCTGGTTTTATCATACTTACCTAAAAGTATACTTGCATCAACTGCTGGAATAAGAAGCTTTGCAAATAACACTAGTAGAGCTTTTGCTGCAATGTTGTTTTCTGTGCTAGCCACAAGCTCAAGTGGATATTCTATTATTTTTTTAATAAGTTCAATATTTTATTTTGTAAATGCATTGGTAATTTATGTTTTCTACCGGATAATGAAGGGTAAAGATTCAGAATTTTATGGTTGATCTATATCTTTTATAACTTTGTCTGTTTTAAATTCTATCTTTTTTACTAAGTTTGGATTTTTATAAATTATTTGTTTTATACCACTATCACCTTGAAGATTTAAAATATTTTGAAATAAACTTTTGTGAACTATTGTTGGAAAACCTTTAATATCTTTATAGTAAGGGGCAATTATTTTATCTTCTTTTTCAATTTTTGACAAGATGTTATATACTATATCAGTACTTATATAAGGCATATCTGCTAGAAAGATAGCAATGTAATCAGGCTCAAAAGGGATAATGTTTTTAATCAACAATTTTAGAGAAGTTGAAATTCCTTTTTCATATTCTTTATTAATTAAAATTGTAAAACTTTTTGGAATTATAAAGTGAGGATTAATCTTATTCCAAAGAGGATTAACTACTAAAAAGTTCTTTTCAAAGTTTATAGATTTTACTACGTCAATGACGTGTTGAAGCATAGGTTTTCCGTTTATATTATGTAAAATTTTTACGTTGTTTTGGAATCTTTTCCCTTGACCAGCTGCTAATATTGCTGAGAAGATTCTAAATTCAAAAGATATTCTTTCCATTTTCTTCCTCCAGTAAAACCATGTATATCGTTTTTCCCAACAACTCTATGGCATGGAATGTAAATAGGCAATGGATTTTTTGACATTGCAAAACCTACAACTCTTGGGTTTACATTTAATATTTTTGCTATTTGGCCATATGTCATGGTTTGACCATATGGAATTTCTCTTACAAAATCCCATATTTTTTTAAATGTTTTTCCTGTATTAATTTCTACATTAAACAAAAGTTTTTTTCTTTTACCTTCAAAGTATTCTTTTATTTGACTTGTGAATATACCTAATTCTATTTCTTTTAAAAATTCATTTTTAAATTCAATTTTAATTGCTTTGTTGTCTTTAACATATACAATTATTGAACCAATTTCAGTATTTACAATTCCTTTTTCCATTTTTTCACTCCTTTGGTATAATTATACCAGGTGATATAATGAATTTAAAAATTTTTTTTAAGTATATTGTGTACATTTTTTTGATAATTTTATCATTCATAAATTTTGGACTTACATTGTTAATAATTTTTATATTACAAATACCAGTTATTAGAAAGTCTATACTTGGTAGATTACCTTTTAAGCTTGAAAAGGAGCCATGGAGCAAGAAAGAAACTTTTGAATATAAAAAAAATTTGTGGCTTGATGTTTATTTTCCAAAGGAAAAATCTGAACATCTTATTTTATTTGCACATGGTGGTGGCTGGATTAGTGGATATAGAAGGCAACCTAATAACGTATCATGGTATAGATTTCTTGTCTCAAAAGGCTTTATAGTTGCCACAATTGATTATAGATACGGTTTTTTAAATGAAATTGAACAACTTGTGGAAGATTTATCAGATGCATATAATTTTGTAAAGAATAATATAAATGTTAAAAAAATAAGCTTAATGGGACTTTCGGCTGGAGGACATCTTGCTTTATACTTTGGATTGAAACATAAAGTAAAACTGGAGAATATAGTTTCATATTATTCTCCCTGTGATTTACTAGATATATGGAAGAGTGAATCTTTATTTGCGAGATTTGCAGTTTCTACAACTTTAAAAAGACTTCCGTCCAAATCAAAAGATGTTTACAAATATTATTCGCCTATTTCTTACGTGGAAAAAGGTGTTGTACCAATATTATTAGTCCACGGTATGAAGGATAAGGTTGTACCTTATATCTCCTCAGTAAAAATGTACAAAAAGTTGCGGAGTTTTTCAAATAAAGCAAAGTTACTACTTCATCCATTTGGAGATCATGGATTTGAGTTTATTTTGAAAGATGAAAAAACAAAAAGTATTTTACTAAAAACAGTTGATTTTTTAAAGGGTGATGGATATGATTAGTTTTGATTTTGATTTTTCAATGCCAGAATATACATCTGGTTATATACTAAAATCAAAAAATTTTCGAGTGTCATTTATTAAATTTCCAACTCAATATAAATTTGCAGAAAAGGGAACAGAGGTAGTTGAGACTTACTTGTTTGAACCTAAAAAAGATATTGCCGGAAGTTTAATGATCCTGCATGGACTGGGAACAAGTAATATTCCATTTTTACTTTGGATGGGAACACATCTTGCTAATGCAGGAGTTAGAACAATTGTTCCAATACTTCCGGGTAATTTTACAAGAGTAGCAGATAAATCGGTAAGTGGGAAAGATTATTTTTCAACCGATGTTGAACGTGCTACCAGATTTTGGGAACATGCTGTTGTTGATACATTAAGTGTTTTAAATTTTGCAAAAAATTTAAATTTGTGGCATGAAAATAATTGTTTGCTTGGATTTTGCCTTGGTGGAATGTTAAGTGTAATACTAAATTCATTGACAGATGATTTTAAAAAGACTATTTTGATGACAACCGGTGGTGATGTTGGAACGTTGATTTGGTACTCACCAACGCTTGCTTTTATGAGAAGAGAAATGAAAAAAGGATTTGGCGGAGATATAATACACAAAGAAGAATTCTTGGAAAGGTTTAAAAAAGATATAGAAAAATTGAAAAAATTTGAAAATGTAAAGCAAATGCAGCAAAGTGATATTCATCCATTTTTGAAAATAGATCCAATTGCATACGCAAAATTTGTAAAAACTGAAAGAATAATATTTATTGAAGCCTTGTTTGATAAAGCTTTGCCAAAATCGACTAGAAAAATGTTGTGGGAGATGCTTGGAAAACCAAGAAGGCATGTCATATTCTCCGGACATGTTACGTGGCTGCCTTTTCAATATTTTCTTGCAAGATTTATTTTAAAGGAAATGGATGCAAATGAATTTAGAAGACAAGCACGTCTAATGGAAAAGATTAAATTTGAAGAAAAATAATTAATTCCTGTATTTATATTTATTTTTCATTTTGTACATAAGTAGATCTCCGGATTCAAGGGTTTTTTCAAGCGAATCTTTGTATCGAATTATACCCCACGAAAAGGTTGGTGAAGTTTCATCGCTATTTCTAAATTCATTTAGTATTCTATTAATTGTTAATTTTCCTTTTCTCTTAGAACAGTTTTTAAGGACAATAAGGAATTCGTCACCACCAAGTCTGATTAGTAGATCATCTTTTCTTATGTTATTCAAAGCAATTTGCGAGAATTTTTTAAGTATTTTATCACCATATTTATGGCCGAGAGTATCATTTATTTCTTTTAGTTTGTTGATATCGATGTATATAAAAAGATCAGATTCATGAAATTTTTCAAAGTCAAATATATTTCTATTATATGCTTTGGTTAGATTATCAAAAACACTTTTTTTATAGTATATATGTTTTTCTTTTACAGTTTCTTTATAGCTTGAGATAATTATATACGAAAATACAAAAAATAGTATAAGAACGCCTAAAGGGCTTAAAAATTTTGTTTCGATATCAAAGATTAGAACAATTACATCATGTATTGCCGTCAAAATAAATGATGATAAAATAAAGAGTAAAATAAGTGATTTTTTTGTATTTGACTTAAAGAAAAGATAAATCAAAAATACTGCATTAAGGACAAAAATTACAGAAAGGTAGTTATGGAATATGTGAGTGTGGTAGACTGAAGGTGAAAACATTAAGATAATGCATGAAAGATAATAAAGAAAAGTTAAGATCTTACCAGATAATCCATTGTAGTTAAAGTATATATAACTACCTTTTGAAAGAAATGAAAAAGATAGGTAAAGACTAACTAAAGTTATTTTTTTAAATAAAGTAAAATTTTCTAATGAATCAAAAATTGGAAGTGGTAATGTATCAAAGAGCCATATTGATCCAAGAAAAGAAGCTAAGGTAAAATGTAAGAATAATTTCTTTTCGTTTCTTTTTGAGTTAATAGAGAATAAGAGTAATATAATTGAAAGTGATAATAGAGTTCCCATCAAAAATATTACTAGATAAAATGTTATGATTTTTAATGTCCAATATTTTGGAATTTGATTTTCTTGGATTATAAATATTGGAAAGTCTATACCTAGCTCATATGTTCCTGACATTTTTATTTTTAATTCTCTAGATTCATCCGGCAAAGTTATTAAAAATGGTGAATAAAAAAAGTGTCCTATTTTGCTTTTATACCCTATTTTTTTAATTAATACGTCATTAATATATATTTCAATATAAGAAGCATCAATCTGAGGGATATATAGAAATGAATTTTTAGGTACATTATCTAATTTTGTTACTAAAGAAATTTTCGAGGGCTTTTTAAGCAAAAAGAAAAAGGGAATTTTTAAATTTCCACCGTATTTTTTAGAGTTTTCGACAACGGAAAAACTTTCGATTTTTAGCCCTTCGACTTTTAATGAATAATTGTATAAATTTATTAAAACTAAAACAAAAATAAATGAAAACACTAAAGTTAAGATAATTTTTATTAATGTTTTAATTTTTTCTTACCCCCTTATTACGTAGTTATTTTAACAGTATTTTTTTATTTTTTTAACTATTATTGAGAGGTGAGATGGATGAAGATTTTGGGACATAGAGGTTATCCTGAAAAGTATGTTGAGAATACTATTGATTCATTTAAAGCTGCAATTGATTATGGAGCAGATGGTGTGGAACTTGATGTATATATGACGTTGGATGAGAAAATTGTTGTAACGCATGATTCTAATCTAAGAAGGGTATTTAATGTTGATTTAGAGGTAACAAAATCTTTTTTGAAAGAAATTAAGGAAGTAGCACCAGTACCTGAGCTTATTGAAGTATTCAATGTTTTGCCGAAAGAAAAATTAATAAATGTAGAAATAAAGGATAAAGAAAAGGGAGAAAAAATAGTAGAATACGTTATTGAAAATAAAAAACATGATATAATCTTTAGTTCATTTGAACATGAAATTATATTAAAATGTGTTGAAAAGTATAAAGATGAGAAATTCGGGCTTTTATTTGACGAAAGACACCAAAATTTGAGTTTTGAAGATATAAGAGAGCTTTTTGAAAATCATAATATATATAGTGCTCATCTTCCAATTGACTTATTATATATTGATAAAGAGAAATTTTTTTCATTGGTAAAATATCTAAAGAAAATAGAAAAAAAGATTGTCTTTTGGACGGTGAATAAGATAGAAGAGGTAGAGGTAATCAAAGACTTTGCTGATATTATAATTACAAATTCAGTTGAAAAAATGGTTGGATATATAAAAAAATAAACCTCCGAAGTTTCCTTCGGAGGTTTTCTACTTTATATAACACCTAATTTTTTTCCAACTTTTTCAAATTTTTCAAGTGCAAAGTCAAGATCTTCTTTTGTGTGAACAGCACTTATCATTACTCTTATTCTTGCTTTTCCTTTAGGAACAGTTGGATATCCTATTGATTGTGCAAAGATTCCTTCTTCAAAAAGTTCTTTACTAAAGTTAGTGGATAATTTTGCATCGTACAACATAACTGGTGTTATAGGTGTTTCACTTTCTCCTGTGTCAAATCCTAATTTTTTCATTTCTTCTTTGAAATATTTTGCATTATCCCAAAGTCTTTTTACCCTGTCATCTGATTCTTGAAGGATTTTTGTAGCTTCAAGTGCTGCTGCTGTATCGGCAGGTGATAGTGGACTACTGAACAAGAATGGTCTTGCTTTTTGTTTAAGATAATCAATAAGTTCCTTTTTACCTGCTACGTATCCTCCTAGTACACCAAATGCCTTTGATAATGTTCCGATTTCTATATCAACACGTCCATGAAGTCCAAAGTGATCCACAATTCCTCTTCCGTGGCTTCCAAGCACTCCTTCACCGTGGGCATCATCTACCATGACCATTGCATTGTACTTTTCAGCAAGCTCAACAATTTCTGGAAGTGGAGCAAGATCTCCATCCATACTAAATACACCATCGGTAATAATTAGCTTTCTTCTTGCGTCCTTTGCTTCTTTTAATTTTTCCTCGAGGTCTTTAACGTCTCTGTGCTTCCATACGTATCTTTTTGCCTTGGAAAGTCTTACTCCATCTATTATACTTGCATGGTTAAGTTCATCTGACAATATTGCATCTTCTTCATTAGTAATTGCAGGAATAACAGCTTGGTTTGCAACAAATCCTGATTGTAAGAATATTGTAGCTTCTACTTTTTTAAACTCGGCAAGAGTTTTTTCAAGTTCGTTGTGCAAGGAGAAAGTACCTGCAATGGTTCTTACTGCACCAGGACCAACGCCCCACTTTTCAATTGCTTCTATTGCTGCCTTTTTAAGACGTTCTTCGTTTGCAAATCCTAAATAGTTGTTTGAGCACAAATTTAGTACTTTTTTGCCATTTATTGTTAACCATGCACCCTGTGGTGACTCAAGAGTTTTAATGTATGTATAAAGACCTTGTTCTTTTAAATTTTCAAGCTCTTTTGAAAAAATAGAGTAATCAAACATACTTACACCCCCTAATCAAGATTTAAAACAACTTTTCCACATTGTTTGTTTAACATTAATTCAAAGCCTTTTTCCCAATCTTCAAATGGAAGAACATGAGTAACAACTTTTGAAAGGTCAACCTTTTTACTTCTTAAAAGCTCATCTGCAACCTTCCATGTATCAAACATTTTTCTTCCTGTGATTCCATAAATAGTGATTCCTCTCATTATGACAAGAGAATCTAGATTGATATCGATGCTACCACCAAAAATTCCAAGTAATGAAGCTTCTCCTCCCATCGTTACACATTTTAATCCATCCTCTAAAGCCTTTTTATTTCCGCTCATTTCAAGTAATATGTCTACTCCATCATCTGTTATTGTATATATACTTTTTACTAAATCTTGCTCTGCTGGATTAATTACAATATCTGCACCGTTTTCCTTTGCCATTTGAATTCTATTTGGATCAACTTCACTGGTTATAACAAGACTTGCACCTGATGCCTTTGCTACCTGTATTGCCATTAAACCTATTGGTCCAGCACCGGTAATCAAAACTTTTTTTCCTGTAAGATCTGTTACAAGGGCTGTATGAATTGCATTCCCGAATGGTTCCATAACCGATGCATAATCTAATGGAATTTCTTTTGAAAATCTCCAGAGTACTGTTTCGGGAATGATCGCATATTCTGTAAAAACCCCATTTCTATCAACACCTAAAATTTCTAGGTTTTTACATACATGCATTCTTCCAGTTTTACATTGCACGCAATGCTCGCAAGGAATGTGGGTTTCTGCAGATACTAGATCTCCAACCTTTACTTGAGTTACAGCTTCACCAATTGCAACAACTTCACCTGCCATTTCGTGACCAACTATTAGTGGTGGATTTATTCTCGATTGAGACCATTCATCCCATTTGTATATATGGACATCAGTTCCACATATAGAAGCACGCCTAATTTTCACTAAAACTTCTCTTGGACCTAATTTATCTGGCTTTGGAACTTCTTTCATTACAAAACCAGGACCTGCTGTTTCTTTTAAAATGGCTTTCATATTTATCCTCCTTTCAATTAACATCCAGTTAAATTATATAACTTATGTTAAATAAAGTAAATAAACATGGTAGGTTGTTATGTGAAATTATTCTTTTTAAATTAAATATGTCGCTGTTTTTACTTAGTTTATTTAGTTTTTGGACCTTAAAAATAGCTTTCCTATGACTAGTAATAAAAGACCATATAAAATCATTGCAATTAAACCGTAAAGATTTAAGATATTTTTTTGATTTGAGATAGCAAAAGCAGGGAAGTTAAGTATAGCAATTAGAGGAACTCCAACTAACATTGAAAAGCCACTTCCAAAAACTAAATTTTCTGATGCACCTGATTCTAACGCAGGGTCTACTTCTCTTAAAAGGGCCATACCTGTAGAAATTGTTCCAGTAAGCATACCAAAAAATGCAATTCTGTTTTCTACTTCATTTTTTGTAAAGACTTTCTTTGTCAGCATCATTACAAAGAAATAAGTTAAAATACCTGCAGCAAATGTTAGTATAAAAATTCCCCAAAATTCTTTTTGGATTTTTGCTAAAACTACGGCACTAATTGAAGCGGTAACCATAAAATCAAAAACTACACCGGCTATTCTTTGCAAAAGAAAATTATTTAGATAGTTTTCTTTTGCAATATTTTTAGCTTTCAATTTATCGTATAGTTTTCTAAAAACCATTGCAACAATTGCACCAATAACAAAGTGGAAACCCCAAAGAACAGTTGAAAAAGTTCGTCCTGTATTTCCAAGTGGAGATAATACACCTTCTATTATTTTCAAAAGTATGAATGTAATAAAATATACAATTCCTATAATTACCATTTGAATTGTCATTCCATCCATATCTGAAAATTCATAGTCCCTTACTTCTATAGCCTTCTTTTCAATTAAAGTTCTTTGATGCGATTTTTTCCATTTTACTAATAAAATGTTAAGTATAACCAATCCACCTACTGTGGCCCATCCAAAGCCGGCAGCTGCAATTGCAAGACCTATCGAACTTCCACTGTGGAGACCAAGAGTTTCCCATTGCATTCCTATTGAATAAGCTTGTCCTGGGCCTTGTCCAAAACCCAATGGTATTAGATATCCAATTGCAGGAGAAAAATCTTTGTCAAATAAATTGATTAGAAAACCTAATGAAACTCCTAAAATACCTTGGAAAAGGTATGTTCCTACTATTATTAACCCAGCACCTAAATAACCTTTTTGACCGTTTTTTTCAACTTTTCTAAGAGCTAACGCTATAAATCCAATGGCCATAAGGTGATATATGATTTTTCCAAGAAAATCTACATCAATTTTTACTATATTAAGCAAATTTGGACCTAGTAAAAATCCCAAAAAACCTGCTAAAATTGAATTTGGAATGATGATTTTTCTTAAAAGGGGAATAAATCTTTTTAAAAGTATAGCAATTGCATATAATATAGAAATTATGAAAAATGTATTAACCGTTGCTGTAAACATGTAGATACCTCCTTAGTATGTGGTATAATAATAGGCTTTCGTTTTCACTTTTTATCCTTACCACATAATTTGAATTATAAATAAATTCTGTAAATTTTTTTAAGAAAGTTGTTACACCTTTAATATGAGAAAATTCTAAATATAAATCCTTTATAGATAATTCTGCATTTGAAATGAGTAAGTCTCCCTTTTTAATTGCGTGCAATTTGTTTGTTTTTTTGTCTCTAATAATTATTTTTACATTTTTAATAGTATTTATTTCTTTAAAACGTTTGTCTAATATTTCAACTTGTTCTTTAAGTATTTTTTCAACAGTTTGGTTGTTTATATAGCCAAACTCATCTACTATAAATGAACTATTACAGTTTTTACAAATTGCTTTATTACCATTTGAACTAATACTTTTGAAAGCATGACATTTTGGGCAAAACCATAGAATTCTTTCAATTCCACTTGCTAGGCTTTTACCTTTAAATTTTATTTTTTGTACCTTTTGCCATTCCCATTCGTTGTGTTTAATAAAATCTAGGGCACGGCTGTCGTCAAAGGTTTGCACATTAAGTATTATTTTACCTTTTCTCTCAAAATTTGCCCATCTGGGTTTTGTTAGATATCCTCCCATTATTTTTACAGCAACAATTGGAACTTTTACTATGTTTAATAGTTTGTCTGTGCCAGGTGGCATTTCCTGAAAGTTTCCATCCCATGTTATTGAACCTTCGGGAAATATTCCCACAATCTTATTTTCTTTTAGATTTTTGAGTATTTTTCGTATTGTACTTACATCAGGTTCTCCTTTTTGTTTAGGAATAAAGTTCATGGATTTAAATAGAGGACCAAGTATTGGTTTTTCAAACGTACCTTTTGCAACTATCCAATATATAGGGTTCTTTAGAAATGTGCTTATAAATAAAGGATCAAAGTTGTGCGTGTGATTTGCAATTAATAAAAATGGAGGTTTTGGAAAGCTTCCAAGTATTTCAAGATTGTATCGTTTTTTAATTAAATATCCGAGAGGAATTCTTAAATACCATATAGGATGCATATATTTTTCCTCCTATATATTTTGTTAGCATTTAGAATTATATCATATTAAATGTTATAATCATTTGCAGGAGGTGAAAATATTCCAGCAAAAGACCTAACAAGGGGAAATATATTAAAACAAATTTTAGTTATGGGACTTCCCACTGCAATTGGCTTTTCTTTCCAGATGTTTTATGATGTTGTTGATCTTTTTTGGATTGGAAAAATATCATCAGAGGCAATTGCAGGTGTAGGGATTTTCTCGACAGTTTTTTGGGTTGTTGAAGCATTAAATGAAGTTATTGGAGTAAGTTCAATTTCTCTGATTTCACAAAGTTTTGGAAAAAAAGACTACAAGAGGACTAATTTGGCTATAGAACAGACTATAACATTTAAATTTTTAGTAGCACTATTAGGGAGTTTTTTCCTTTATGTTTTTTTAAAGCCAATATTGGGATTATTTTCAGAAGAAAATGAAGTTATAAGTCTAGGAATTGAATACGGATATATAAGAATATTTTTCTTGCCTATTATGTTTTCATCATATTCTGTGAATACTGCTTTAAGGAGTATTGGAGATTCAAAGACACCGATGAATCTGATGATTTTGTCGAGTATATTGAATATAATTTTGGACCCTATTTTTATGTTTGAAAAGGTTCCGATTTTAGGATTAAAAGGTTTGAATTTAGGTGTTTCTGGTGCTGCATGGGCAACTATTGTTTCTCAAACGGTTGCATTTTTGATAGGTTTTTATTTCTTGTTTAGTGGCATTGAAAATATTAAACCTTCAATAAAAGGTTTATTTAAACTTAATTGGGAGATTGATAAAAAGCTTATAACTATAGGTTTGCCAAATGGGTTTGAGGTTTTTATGAGAAATATGTCTGGAGCGATAATACTTTATTTTGTTTCCAGGTATGGTACAACAGCAGTTTCAGCATATACAATTGGTGGGAGAATTTTTGGATTTTTATTCATGCCACTGATGGGACTTTTAATGGGAGGATCTGCAATAATTGGTCAAACACTTGGTGCTGAGAAGGTAGAACGTGCAGAAAAAGTTGCTAAAGTGTCCGGATGGCTTACAGCTACTTTGACATTTATTTTTGTAATTCTCATAGTTGTATTTGCCCCAGAAATGATGCAATTGTTTACAAAAGAAAGTGAGATAATAGATATAGGGGTATTGTTTTTAAGATATAGTGTAATAGGATTAGTTTTTCTTGGATATGGTATTGGTATAAGCATTGTTTTTACTGGTTCAGGATATAATATGCCATATTTTTTCATGAGTCTTTTCTCAAGATGGATTGTTCAGATCCCACTTATGTACATTTTTTCATATATACTAAAATTATCAATTATATGGTTATGGCTATCATTTACATTTGGAGATATAGCAGAATTTTTAATAGCGATCTATTTCTACAAGAAAGGTGATTGGAAATATAAAAGAGTGTAGGGAGGTGGCAAAAATGATTACTAATAAAGAAAAAGTAGTTAAGCTTTCGATAATGGTTGAAGTAGCGCATCCTGTAGTTAGAACGCCTGTTCTCGATGGCGAAGGGAATGCATTTTATTTTCCTGGCGTTGGTGGTATAACCTATAATTTTGGATTGGGTGATAATGCATTTAAAATGCATGGTGATCATATTGAACCGGATGTTTCAACTAAAAATAGTAACGACAAGCTTAATTCAACTTGTATGACCTTGGCTTGTATAGGAAATGAAGCAGAGGTTATTTCTGGTGATGCTAAAGGAATGAAAGGATTTGTGATAGGTAAGCATGGTGGAATTAACCATATTTTAGTCTATTTTCCAGAAAAAGAAAAGCTGAGAGTAGGAGATAAGATCCAAATCAAAGCTTGGGGTCAAGGTTTAGAACTTTTAGATTATCCTGAAGTAAAAGTATTTAATATTGATCCAGAGCTATTTGAAAAATTACCAATTGAAGAAAAAGATGGGAAATTAATAGTTCCTGTTACTGCAGAAATTCCAGCGCATCTTACCGGTTCAGGAATAGGCTCTTCAAATCCTGCAGGAACCGACTATGATATAAATACTCATGATATGGAAGAAATAAAAAGGTATGGAATTGATAAGGTAAAAATTGGAGATATAGTAGCAATCAAAGATCATTATAGCGGTTTTGGGGTTGGAGGTTTTAGAAAAGGAGCAATATCTATTGGAGTAGTTGTACATTCAAATTGTGTACAAACAGGACATGGGCCTGGTATAGTTGTTATTATGACATCTGCTAAGGATTTAATTGTTCCAAAAAAGGTAACTCACATGAATATTAAAGAATTATTTTAGATATAAAAAAGACTTCTGAGATAACTTAAATATCTCAGAAGTCTTTGCATTGTTTTATTTGAAAATATCAACTTTATTTTTACTGTTTAAATACCCTACAACTATTTCATTTAATTTTGGATACCTACCAATTTCTTCATCTGTTTTTATAAGAATTTTGTCACCTACAAGTCCTATAACTTCTCCAGAGGTTATTTTTTCTTCTGAATCTATTATTTTGTGTTTTTCTTTAGCATCATCGATGTAATCTTTGTAAATAACCTCACCGGATTTAATAATAGCAATTTTATCTGCGTACTCTTCTATTTCAAAGATTTCATGTGATGAAATAATAACATATTTTCCAAGGTCAGCATAATTTCGAATTATTTTCATTATTTCAAGTCTTATTGTAGGGTCAAGATGTTGGGTTGGTTCATCTAAAAGTAATATATCTGCATTAGTTGACACAGAAAGTCCCACAAGAAATAATGTTTTCATTCCTTGTGAATATTTTTCAACCTTTTGATTTAAATCAAGATTGTATTTTGTAATAAATTTTTGAAATACATTTTCGTTCCATTCAGGATAAATAGATGACCAAATTTTTTGATAATCTTTTCCTGTTAAATTTTGAAAAAAGACTCTATCTTCTGGAACGTATGATATTTTATATTTTTCTTCTTCAGTAAATTCTTGATCGTCTAATATTATTTTTCCACCATCTTTTTTTATAACAAACGAAATACAATTTAGTGTTGTTGTTTTTCCAACACCATTTGGACCTATTAGTGCAAGAATTTCACCTTCTTCTACTTCTAAAGAAACGTTATTTAGAACGAATTTATTTTTGAAAGACTTTTTTAAATTTTCAATTTTTAACATAGCTTTCACCACCTACATATAATTTAAATGCAATAAATAATAATGCCAAAGAAAATAATATTGAGCCTATTAAACTTTCTTGCCTTATTGGACTAATTAAAATGTAAGGATTGAAATTAGCACCTAGATGTGATGAACCTAGATTTGAAAGTATTGCATCAAAGATAATGAAAAGTATAGTAATTGCAAAATTATCTCCATTTAGAGACGATGCTATTATACCTATAGAATAAATTGCTGTGGAAAATATTAGTGGACTTAATATATATTTTAATGAGTATCTGGAAATCAATAGTGAATTAAAAAATGAAGTTGAAAAAATTAAAAGAATTAAGAAAAAGTATAAAATAAAGAAAACGTCTTTTTTTGTAAATGGAAGGTAATAAAAAGATTTGTCTTTCTTATTCTTTATTTTTGATGCAAGTAGCAAATTGGATATGAAAAATATTGAAAAAAGATTTAAATGTGGTATAAATAGAAGAAAAAACCAGAAAAACCATCCGCCACTTTTTTCTTTTAGAGTAATTTCAAAGAGATTTTCAATCTTTTTCATCTTTCCACACCTCCTCGAGGATTATAAACAAAGTATTAAGGTCTATTTTTGTGCTTTTAAGTTTTTTTATAGCCTCTTTTACCTCTGCCATTATAGTTGGAGCAATTTGAAGCTCTTTACTTACAAAATAGCCAATTCCTTGTTCAGAAGTTATGTACCCTTCAAGTTTAAGTTTTTCAAGTGCTTTTAAAACTGTATTTATATTTACCTGAAAAATTTCTTTTAATTTTCTAACAGGCAATAGTTGCTCGCCTGGATTTATTTTTCCAAGAAGTATTTCAGCCTTAATCATATTAACAATTTGAATGTAAGATGGTATCCCACTGTGTTTATCAACAGGTCTTAGCATAAGAATCACTCCATACTATTTTTCTAAGATAATTTTTGGACCATCAACGTTTATAGTTGCACTTTCATAATTTTTCACTTTTACAGTGCCGCTTGTACCATCAATATTTAGAATTTTTGGATTATCTGAAAGAAAATTTATAGTTGCATTAATAGCAGTACCATCTATTATTGTTTCTTTATTTAATTTGCCAATATTTAAATTTATATTTATACTTGTACCATCTATTTTTATTTGTTGAAAATCAAATGTTCCAGAAAAATTAAGAGCTGTTCCATCGATATAAGCGTAATTTCCTATGAAAAAATCGGATAAATTAATAGCTGTACCAGATACGTGCAGATATTCACTTTCTATTGAACAGTTTTTCATGTTAATGGCAGTACCATTCAAAATTAGATTATCAAGTTTTGCTTTTCCGTTTATTTCAATTTTTGTTGCAGAAATTTTTAAGTTTTTAAGGTCTTTAGTTCCTATTTTGATTACAAAATAATAATTTTTTGAAAAATACCCATAATTGTTAATTTCAATTTTTTTATTGTCTGTTATTAAATTAAGCTTTGATGGAAATTCTATAGAATCTCCATCTACTAGCTCAATAATTACTCCATTTTGATTTTTAATGTTTATTGTTATATCACTGTATATTGGGAATTGCTTCTTATCAGGTTGAATAATATATTTTTCATTTGAACTTACTTCAAAATTTCCAAAAAAGTTGTAGAATTCAAAAAAATTAGTTGAAAATCTTTTTGCCGATATAAAGGGTATAGAAAATATGAAGACTAATATAAAAAATACAATCTTTCCTTTTTTTAAGATAGTAGAAAAAATAAATAATCCCACTATGAACAAAATTATCTTAATGGTCCAAAGTGGTATTAAAAATGATAGTAGCCCAATAACTAAGACTAGAATTAATTTGGAAAAAGTAGGATAGCTATTAAAAAACTTCATACATTTAACCCCCTTTTTTGTTATAAATATATAGTGTTCTATAAAAGTATAACACACAAAACAAAAAAATCAAATAATTTATTAAAAATTTGATTTAAAAATTTTAAAACCCTAATTTTGTGAGGTTATCTGGATTTATTTTCTTTTTAATATCTTCAACTGAAATAGAAAATTTTTCTGATAATAATTTTATTGCTTTATCAACATCGTAATTTGATTCTTTTACTGCCTGTGAAACTTCATTATACCCAAATATATTTATAAGTGGGGTAAGGTTTGATATAGATTTTTCAAGATTTTCTCTGCATCTTTCTTCGTTTGCCTTAATGTTTTCAATGTAATTTGAAAGAGAATAACATGCATTTTTTAACAAATTAATTGATTTTAATGTATAGTGAACAATTAAAGGTGAAAATTGATTGAGTTCAAGATTTCCAAGCGCACTTGCGTGGTTTATCATACTATCGTGTGAGAAAACAACTAATGAAATTTGCATAACATATTCAGGTACTACCGGATTATTTTTTCCCGGCATTATAGAACTTCCAATTTGAACTTTTGGAAGAATTAATTCTCCTATTGAAGTATTTGGCCCACTACTAAGTAACCTAATATCATTAGAAATTTTGTATAGGTTTACTGAAAGAGCCTTTAAAAGACCGTGAATTTCAGAAAAAACATCCATATTTTGAGTTGCATCGATTAGATTATCAGCTTTTGCAATTTTCACATTACATATTTCTCTGAGTACATTAACTATTTTTAATACGTAATTTTTTGGAGCTCCTATTCCAGTACCTATTGCAGTGCCTCCAATATTTACGTTTCTTATTCTTTCTTCCACTTTGTTTAATCTCCACCTATCTCTTGCAAGTGCATCTGCCCATGCTCCAAATTCCTGACCAAGCATTATTGGTGGGCCATCCATTAATTGTGTTCTTCCAACTTTTCTTATTCTGTAGAATTCTTTTTCTTTTGCTTGAATTATTTCTTGAAGCTTAATTATTTGATCTATTAATTCCCTAAGTCTTACAATTATGGCAATTTTACCCGCTGTTACAAATGTATCATTGGTTGATTGGTGAAGGTTAACATGTTCAATTGGTTTTACATAACCAATTTCTTTATTTAAAAGTTGTGAAGCTCTGTTTGCAATTACTTCATTGATATTCATGTTAACCGATGTACCAGCGCCACCTGAAAGAGGATCAACAATAATATGATCTTTTAAAGTTTTCCATTCATCACATGTTGAAATTATTGCATCTGCAATATTTGAATCTAAGTATCCTAATTCTTTATTTAATGTTGCAGCTGCCTTTTTTATCATAAAATATGCCCAGATGAATCTTTCATCAAATTTTTCGCCCGTTTCTGGAAAAAGTTTATGTGCTCTGTAGGAGCTTATACCGTATAGTTTGTCATCTTCAATTTCGACTTTGCCAAGATAGTCTTTTTCTTCTCTCATATTTCCACATCCTTAAATGGACTTAAAGCCCTTTCTAAAACACCGTGAAGGTATGAAATTGCAACACCATAATTTGTCATTGGAATACCTAACCTTTTAAACATCCTAACTCTTCTCATCATTGAATTCCTGTTCATTACACATCCTCCGCAGTGTATAACAAGCTTTGCATCTTCTATTTCATTTAATTCAGGCATATCAACACCAGCCCACACTTTAAATTCAAGTGCTGCGCCGGTATGATTTGTAAGCCATCTTGGGATCTTAACTCTTCCAATATCTTCTGTAAGTGGTCTATGGGTACAACCTTCCATAATTATTACTTTATCTCCGTCTTTTAAGTTTTCAATATGCTTTACACTTTCTACAAAATAATTTAGATCACCTCTGTATCTTGATTCAAGTATAGAAAACGTTGTAAGTTTTATTTCTTCAGGTACATCAGAAACTACTTTCATTACACTTTGAGAATCAGTTACCACAATCTTTGGCTTCATTCCTATGTTTTCAAGTGCATATCTTAATTCTCTTTCTTTGACAACAAGAACTAATGCTTCCTTATCCAAACCTTCTCTTATTGCGTGCACTTGTGGCATAATTAACCTTCCCTTTGGTGCTCCCAGATCTATTGGAACTACCAAAACTACAAGATCTCCCCCATCTATTAAATCAGAAAGATATGGAATTTCATCATCTTTAGGAATTACAGAATCTATTACATTTCCAATATTTTCAAAACCTATCTTTTTTAAGGCGGAAACTTTAACTATTGGTACATTAAATTTTTTATACGTTTCTTCAACTTCATCACTGTTTATTGTGTCTATTTTATTAATAACAATAATATATGGGATTTCTAATTGTTTGAAAATTTCTACTATTTGGTGTTCATATTCTTTTGGTTGACTGTCAACTATTAGTATTCCACAATCTGCTCTATATAAAGTTTTTTTTGCTTTTTCAATTCTTTTTTGACCAAGTTCTCCAATATCGTCAAGTCCAGGAGTATCTATTAAAGTAACAGGGCCAATTGGAGAAAGTTCCATGCTTTTAAATACAGGATCGGTAGTTGTCCCTGCTACGTTGCTAACTATTGAAACATCTTGTCCAATAAGTGCGTTCATAAAAGATGATTTTCCAACATTTCTTCTTCCTGTAATTGCTATATATTTTCTAAATCCTCCACTTGCTATCATTTGTTCACCCCTTTTTTAAACTAACAGCTATTGTCGTTAATAATTATATCAGAAAATGCTAAAACAATGAATAGGCAAAACAAATTAAATTAGAATAGAATAATTTATAGACATAAAAGGCAGAAAGATGCGTTATCGCATTATTCAAATGTTAAAAAAGAAACGGCATTTGGTGATGGGGTAATATAGTTTAGGAGAAAATGATGAGACAACATCCATTTTTTGTGTAGATCATATAGAGTTATAATAGTGCAGAATAAGCAATTATGGTATAATAATTAACAAGAATAAAATATTTTGGAGGGCTAATATGGAAAGAGAAGAACTTATAAAAAGGATAATAGAGGAAAAAGGAGAACAAGCAATAGATGATTTAATAAAGCTTTTGGAGGATGAAGATTCTCAGGTTAAAGAGATTGCATCAGAAACTTTATTTAAATTGGGAGAAGCTTCAAAAGATCCTTTATACAGGGAATTTAAAAAAAGACTCCATGAAGGTAATAGGAATGATATAACGCTTCTTTATATTATAGATTTACTTGCTGATCTTGGAGATGAAAGGATAAAAAAGGATCTCTATAATGTGTTATCGCTTTTTGATTTTGAAGAAGCAGAATTAATAATTTATGAAGCGCTTTCAAAACTTGGAGATGGTGAAAAAGTTTATAAAATATTGAGATATTTTCTCCTGGAGGATGCTGATAGAAAAAAATATGGCGCGCAAGCTGCAATTGCGCTTTCTTACATAGAAATGCCCGAAGTTGTTAAAGATTTGGTTCAAGCAATAGATAGTGGTGATTTTTCTGGTGAAGATCTAGAGATAATAAAAAAGGCTCTTTCAAATATTGTGACAAGAAACTCTATGTACTATGAAATACTTAAAAAGTTAGTTGGAGATAAAGATGAAGATTACTTGGGAGGATAAAAATGGATTTTAATGAATTTAAAAAAATGCATCAAAAAAAAGTGGAAGAGTACATTGAAAAAGTTATTTTGGAAAATAAAGTCAACCCACCAAAACAAATAGAGTCGTTAATTAAGAGGATGGTAGAGTATTGTTTAAGACCAGGCAAAAGAATACGCCCTCTTTTATTTTTATTAGGTGCAACTTCATATGCAAAAAAAGAATTAGATTATGAAAAATTATATAAGATAGCTGCGGTAATAGAAATTATGCATTGTTTTCTTTTAATTCACGATGATATAATGGATCGGTCTACTTTAAGACGGGGACTTCCATCATTGCATGTAGTTTTTTATGAAGAATTTAAAGAAAAAAATAACAATGAAAAAATTGGTGAAGATTTGGCTTTGGTATTTGGTGACATACTATTTTTTATTGCTATCAGACAGCTAAGTAAATTGAATTTATCATCAAAATTTTTAGAGGAGTTTTCAAATTGCTATATAAACACAGGTTATGGTCAAACACTTGATGTTTTATATTCTCTAGGAAAATATAAACCAGATGAAGATAAAATTTCTCTTGAGATTGCTAGATTGAAAACGGCATATTATACATTTTTTTATCCATTTTATCTAGGGGTGTTACTTTCAAATGAGAATATTGATAAGAAAAAGATTGAAGATGCAATTATTCCAGCAGGAATAGCCTTTCAAATTAGAGATGATATTATAAGTACATTCGATGAAAAATCTGGAAAATCTAATGTTACAGATATTTTGGAAGGTAAATTAACTGCATTAATTGATTTTGGAGAGTATGATGAAAAATTTTTTGAAGTTTATTCAAAACAAGAAAAATCTTCCGAAGAAATACAATATATTTTAGATCAGATTTTAAAAAGTGGAGCAATTAAAAAAGCTAAGAATGCTATGTATACTTTGTTTGAAGAATCAATCTCAAAAATAAGAAAGTTAGATTTAAATGATACTTCTAAAGATATTCTAATAGATCTAATATCCAGATTAAGGAGTGATTAGTTTTGCCCAATTTTAATACGCATGTAAATTTTGGAATTTATTTTTACCCCTTTGTCTTGCTTATTTACAAGATAGCTTCTCAATTTTTGAATTTTTCAATGCCCGAAGATAAAATTATTGCTATAGGTTTTTTGATATTTGTTCTTTCTTCCGATATGCCAGATATTGATCACAATCATTCTCTTTTACACAGATTTGTAAAATTACTTACTATTTCAGCGGCAATTTATTTTGAGTTTACTGGAGAAATTATAATTTCTTATTTTAATTTAAATGTTGAAGATGTGTTTTTAAGATTTTTGTTTTCTTTTCTTTTTGGAATATTAATAGGCATTTTGTATGAGCTAATTATACCACGTCATAGAGGCCCTTTACATACAGTATGGGCATCTTTAATATATGGTGGTATTATTGGGTATGGAACATTTTATATCACTTCTAATTTAAATAATGCACTATTTCTTGGTATAATTTCAGTATCTGGGTATGTACTGCATTTAATACTTGATCGTTATTTTGTAGAAAAAGATGGAAAATTAGGAATAAGGTGATAGGTTATGTTTATAATTGGGATTGGAGGAGGAACAGGTTCGGGAAAGACAACTGTAGCTCAGAAGATAAATGAGATTATAGGGGAGTCAAATAGTGTTATTTTGCCAATGGATAACTATTATAAAGATATGAGTCATGTGCCTTTTGAAGAAAGGAAAAAGTATAATTATGACCACCCTGATATGATTGAATTTTCTTTGCTTGTAGATCATTTAAAAGAACTTTTGGATGGAAAAAGCATAAAATTGCCCGAGTATGATTTTGCACAGTATACTAGAACCGGAAATTTTACATTATTAGATCCAAAACCGGTGATAATAATTGAGGGTATATTTGCGTTGTACTACGAAGAATTAAGAAAGTTTTATGATCTTTCCATTTTTGTTGATGCAGAAAGTGATGTAAGGTTTATAAGAAGGCTTGAAAGAGATATAAAGGAGAGGGGAAGAACTATAGATAGTGTAATAAATCAATACTTAAACATGGTAAAACCAATGCATGATGCATACGTTGAACCAAGTAAAAAATATGCAGATTTAATAATTCCACGTGGTGGTTTTAATGAAAAGGCAATTAATGTAGTTGTTGAATTTATATTTAAGAAAATGTCTCAAAATTGAACTTAGAAAAGAGGTGTATTTTATGTATTATAAAGTATCGAGGGATCCTATTCATGCTGAAATTTTTATGTATCCACTTGAAATAATAGCATCAGATACGAAAGCAATGCAAAGGTTGAGATATTTATCACAACTTGTAGGTTCAGAATATGTTTATCCATGTGCAACTCATACACGTTTTGCACATTCTCTTGGAGTAATGCATATTTCTGGAATGTATGCTAGCCATTTGTTTGGAGATGATCCAGCAAAAGTTAGGATTTTAAGACTTGCAGGGCTCTTACATGACATTGGTCATGGACCTTTCAGTCATCAATTTGACGAGGTAGTTTACAAAAATATGGGGTTAGAAGACGGTCATGATGAGTACCGTGAAAAAATTTTGCTTGAGTATATGCCTAAGGCAATGTATAAAGTCTTTGAAAGAGCACCTGAAAAATTAAAGAACGCTGTTTTAGAAGATCTCAATATGGTATTGGGAGAAGTTGACGATTTAGAAGATGACTTTAGAAAAGTCATGGAAAAGGTCGTAGAAACTTATAAAGGTGAAAATGAAGGTACAATAGAATTTGCTGTGATACAAGGACCCCTTGGTGCCGATAGAATGGATTTTGTTTTAAGAGATTCATATTTTGCAGGAACAAGAGGATTCGGAACAGGTTCTTTAGATAGGCTTGTAAGAAATTCCATGGTTGTTGAAAAAGATGGTAAAAAATTTCTGGCATATAATATCAAGGTGATTGATGAGATTTATACTACATTGTTTGGTAGGTTCATGATGTACAAGAATGTTTATTTCCATAAGACGTCACGTGCAGCGGATTTAATGATTCAAGATTTATTGGAGCTTTGTTATAGACCTTTAAAATTAAAAGAGAGAGTGGAAAATCTTGAAACATTTATGGAATTAACAGATCAAAGGATAATTAATGAAGTTGAAATATGCTTTAATCAGATAGTGGAAGAGTATAACATAAGTTCTTTTGAAGATACAAAAGAAAAGATCTTAAATTTTGAGATAGATTTGCAACCAGTAGAGTTAGATATAGTTATGGCTTATGAAATTGTAGAAAGGTTGAAGAATAGAGATTTTTGGAAGACAATCCTTGAAACTCCATTTTCAGTTGAGGGTATAGATCCATCAGCGGCAAGTCAAGGATTTGCAATGGATATTTTACAAAAGATAAGGCTAAGGCTAGAAAAGGCTGTTGAAATATCTGATGAATCAGATAGAGAAGAGTTGTTAAAAATACTTTCAAATTTTGATGAAATATTTAAGGTTGATACACCGTATAAATTATCTCTTGTTCATCCTGATGAATTTTTAAAGAGCAATATTTATATTTATGATTCTTGGAAAGAACACGTACTTTCTTTTGACGAATATGTAAGGGAATATCCTGCTTATAAATTAATGACTAGTAATTTGATTCAAATTGTAAGGTTTTATGTAACAAAAGATGTAAGAAATTTACTTGAGAAATATAATATTATCCCAAAAGTGGATACATCTCTTACTACGAGGTGGTAATGTGCTCTTACTTTTTGATGTGGGAAATACACATACAACAATTGCCTTAACAAAGGATGGAAAATCATTTGATATTAAAAGGGTTTCTACACATTCCATCCAAACAGAGGATGAATTGTATGTATTTTTAAAGATGTTTTATAGAAATGATTTTAAAGATATAGTGGTTTCTTCGGTAGTACCGAATATAAACTATATATTTGAATTTTTTGCAGAAAAATATTTAAATAAAAAGGCTATATTTGTTAGTGCTAAAGAGTATAATGAAATTATTTGGAATGTAAATACTCCAGAGGAGATAGGAGCAGATAGAGTTGTTGATGTAATTGCTGCTAGCAGAGATTATGGAAAAGATGCAATAGTTGTTGATTTTGGGACAGCAATTACAATAGAAGTATTAAAAGAGAACAGATATGAAGGTGGAGTAATAATTCCAGGATTTAATATGATGGTTAATGCGCTTTTTAAAGGAACCGCTAAATTACCAAAGGTTGAATTAAAACCTTCAGATACTTTTGTTGGAAAAGATACCGGATCAAATATTAGAATCGGGGTTATAAATACAATTCTTGGAGGTATAGATTATACTATTGAAAGAATAAAAAGTGATTATGATTTGAAAAGCGCTCCTATAATATACACAGGAGGTCAATCAAAACTTATAAGGGAATATTTGAAAAAAGATATAATTTACGACTTAGAACTCGGACTTAGGGGGATTTATTACTTTTATGAAAATATTGCTTGTTAATCCATGGATAGAAGATTTTGCAGCATATGATTTCTGGTTAAAGCCAATTGGGCTTTTATATATTGCTTCATATTTGAAAAAGTTAGGAATTGAAATACATTTTATAGATTTAATGAATAGGCATGATAAGTCTTTACAAAAATTTACAAAAGTCCCCAAAGATAAGTTTTATGGTACAGGAAAGTTTCCATTTGTAGAGATAAAAAAACCTGATGTTTTGGCATTTGTTCCAAGAAAATACAAACGTTATGGTGCTCCAGAACAGTACTTTTATGATAAACTTAAGGAAGTTGGAAATGTTGATGCTATTTTTGTAACTTCAACATTAACTTACTGGTATCCAGGATATTGGGATACGATTAATTTTTTAAGAGGCTACTACGGTAATAAAGTTCCAATATTTTTTGGAGGATTTTATGTAAGAAATTTACCACAACATGCAAGGAAAACTAATGCAATAATTTTTCCATTTAGTGATTTAAATAGAATTCCAAAGATGTTGGAAGATTTGACTGGTAAAAGTGTTAAAAGGATAGGCATAGATTGGTTTATGGAGCTTTCGCCATTGTATGATGTATATGAAAATATTGGTTATCTAGTATTTTTAACTACTTTGGGATGCCCATTTAAATGTTCGTATTGTGTTGCTCATAAATTATGGGATGGAATAAAGTTTAGAGATCCTGAAAGGGTTGTTAGTGATATTGAAAGGTATGTTGAAAAATTTAAAGTAAAAGATGTAGTATTTTTTGATGACGCATTTTTGGTAAATTCAAATAAACATGCAAAGGTTATATTAAAAAAACTTTTAGAGAAAAATTTTAGTAAGGATATTAGATTTCATCTCCCAAATGGTATACATGCTAGACTCATAGATGAAGAGCTTGCATTTTTAATGAAAGAACTTAATTTTAAAACTATAAAATTAGGATATGAAACATCTGGAGAATTACAATTAAAAACTGGTGGAAAGGTAGTTGATAAGGATTTAGTTAACGCAGCAAGAATTTTAAGAAATGCAGGTTTTACTGAAGAAGAGATCTCTGCTTATATTATGGTAAATATACCGGGACAAAAGGTTGAAGATGTTATAAATGCGATGAAGATATGTAAAAGTGAAGGTATAAGTTTTTCAATTAATGAGTTTACACCAATTGTGGGAACTGAAGATTGGTTAAAACTTGTCAGTGAAGGAAAACTAAGCGGAAAAGAAGATCCAGTGTTATTGAATAATACAGTGTTACCTTTCTGGTGGAAGCATGGTATGGATGAGCAAACAGTACAAAATTTAAAAATGCTTGCTCGTGAGATTAAAGAAGGTGATTGTTACGATTGAAAAAGTAATTATTAATCTTCTTACAGGATTTTTAGCAGTTATACTGGTTGTTTATCCTAGAGAATTGTTAAAAGCACATCTTGTTGTGTTAGCAGGAGATAGTACTCCAAAAAAGTTAAAAAGGACTTCGCTGAATCCGTTCGTACACCTTGATCCTATAGGAACAACAGCTTTTATATTATTTGATTTTGGGTGGTCAAGACCAATACCGGTTGTTCCAATGAAAAATAGAAGAATAAGAAAAGTTTTAATTTTTTCTTCACTGATTGGTTCGATTTTAGGTGTTGGATTATTTATTCTGTATGGTATAATAGCAAAAGAAGTTGATAATAAATTTGTATACGTTACTTTTTATAAAGCATGTAAATGGAGTTTAACTTATGCTATTTTTTCTTTGTTTCCTATTCCTCCATTGGATGGTTCAAAGCTTTTAGGTGCTTTTTTGCCTGATGAATACTGGGATTGGTATATAAAATACGAAGTTTATGGTATATTATTTTTATTGGGTATGTTATTGATATGGATACTTCCTATGATTATGGAACCATTTGTTAATTTCATAAATCATATTACAGACATTTTGATTATAGGAAAAGGGGGATGAGGTGATGGAAGAGAAAATTAAGGAATTAGAACAGGCTTTTGAAGATTTGATAAATAAATATCAAGAGCTCCAGAAAGAAAATAAGGAACTTTGGAAAGAATTAAATGCAGCAATAGAGAGGGCTAATCAACTTGAACAAGAAAACAGAACTTTAAAAGAGGAGATCAACGGAACTTTTGATAAATTGCTTGGAAAATTAAAAAATTTAATGGAGAGTTCAACGGAGATAAATGATCAAGAAAAGGTTTAATATTAACGGAAGAAACTATATTGTTGAATCTGATTCAGATGAAAAAATTTTAGATTACATTGAAAAAAGAATTAAAGAGCTAAATGAAAAATATGAAGAGCTTTCATCTACCGATGAAAGACTTTTGGTAATGTTGTGTGAATTAATTGAGAGAGAGTATTATTTAACGGAAAAGATTAACGAAATTTTGAAAAGGTTGAATGATCTGGAGGAAAGAAGCCTTGAAGATAGGTCTATTTGATTCGGGGATAGGTGGTATTTCTGTATTAAAGAAGCTCACTTACATTAATGGAGCACATTATATTTATATTGCAGATACCGAAAGAGCTCCTTATGGTATTAAAACTCCAGAAGTTCTGGAGAGCTTTATTTTTGAATTTGCAGAGTTTTTTCACAAAAAAGGAGTTAATGAAATTTTTGCAGCCTGTAATACAACAGATTCAATTATACTAGAGAAAAATTTGGATTTAGGCATTAAATATAATAGCATAATTAAAGCTGCGATTCAGGCACCAAAAAGTGAAAAGGTGGGAGTTATTGGAACAAATATTACAGTTAGTAATGGGATTTATAAAAAATACCTTGAAATGGAAAATAAAGAAGTATATCAAAAATCAACTCAGCTTTTTGTTTCTTTGGTAGAAGAGGGTATTTTTTACGGTAGAATGGTTGAAGCAATAGCAAATTATTATTTGCTTCCATTAAAGAAGAAAAATATTGAAGAGTTGATTTTAGGATGCACTCATTTTCCATTTTTAAAAGGAGTTATATCCAGAGTATTACCGAAGGTTCGAATAATTGACCCAGCTGAAGAGTTGTCAAAAAAACTGGCAAAAAATAACTCTAAAAAAGCATTTGTTGAGTTTTATGTTACTGGTGATCCAAAGGTATTTGAGAAAAAATTAAAAAGGATTAATTTCAGAGTACCGTATACTATAAACAAATTTAAAACAAAAAAGGTGATACAAATTGAAAAACCTAATTATTCTGACAGGGTTGTCGGGCGCTGGTAAAAGTACAGCTTTAGGTTTACTTGAAGATATGGGATTTTATTGTATAGATAATCTTCCCATAAATTTGGTTGAAACAATTTTACCAGTAATATCTATGAATGTAGACAACATTGCTTTTGTCTTAGATGCTAGAAGCGAAAATTTTGAACGTATTGATGAGATTTTAAATAATTTAAAGAAGAAATATGCTAGTAATCTGAAGGTCATTTTTTTAACTGCAAAAGATGCGATTATAATTAACAGGTTTGCCCACACTAGAAGGAATCATCCTCTTCTTAAGAGAGTAAATTCTCTTGAAAAAGCAATACAGCTTGAAAGGGAAATTTTAACAAAAGCTTTAGAATTTTCCGACATAGTAATCGATACTTCTAATTTGAATCCACATCAGCTTAGAGAAAAATTAGTGGAAATATTAGGTAGTGTTAAAAAGAAATTTTTGGTAAGAATTTTAAGTTTTGGATTTAAATATGGATTGCCTTTAGATGTAGATTTTATTTTTGATGTTCGATTTTTTCCTAATCCCTTTTATATAAAAGACTTGAGAGAAAAAAGTGGAAGAGATGAAAAAGTAAAAGAGTTTTTGTATAATACTCAAGGAGTTAAGGAATATATAGAAATGATAAAAAACGTTGTTGATTTTGCGCTGAAAAGATATGAAAATGAGGGAAGAATGGAACTCAGTATTGGTATAGGCTGTACTGGAGGCCAACACCGATCAGTTTTCTTTGCTGAAGAGCTTGCAAGTATTTATAGGCAAAGGTATGAAGTTCTTTTGGAACATAGGGATGTGAAGTAATGAATCTAACAGTAGTTGGTGGTGGAACTGGAGTCTCAACGCTTTTAAGAGGATTGAAATATTTCAATAATATAGATTTAAAAGCTATAATTGCTGTAACCGATGAGGGAGGAAGTTCTGGGGTTTTAAGAAAAGAATATAACGTTCTTCCACCGGGTGATGTTAGAAATAACTTGGTTGCGCTTGCAAAAGATGAGGAAATTTTAGGACAACTTTTTTCTTACAGGTTTAAAGATGGATTTTTGGCAGGTCATAGTGTAGGAAATATCATTTTGACAGCACTTACAAAAATTTTAGGGAGCTTTACAAAGGCAATAGAGTATGCATCTGAAGTTTTAGCAATTAACGGTAAAGTAATTCCCATTTCTGAGGACTTAATCAGGTTAGTTGCAGAATATGAAGATGGCACAAAAGCTTTTGGCGAAAGTGAAATAATGAAAATAACAAAAAAAAGAATAAAAAAAGTTTATTTAAATAGAGATGCTAAGATAAATTTAGATGCTCAAAAAGCTTTAGTAAATTCTGATTATATTATCTTAGGGCCTGGTAGTATATATACTAGTATAATTACGAATTTTTTGGTTGATGGATTCAAAGAGGCAGTTAATTATTCAAACGCAAAAATAATATATATTTCCAATTTAATGACTCAAGCTTCCGAGTCATACAATTTTACATTATTTGATCATGTGAGTGTGATAGAAAGATATCTTGAAAGGAAAGTTGATATGATTATTGCATCGAGATCGAATATACCTGAATATATATTAGAAAGATATGAAAATGAAGGATCAATTCCAGTGAAAGTAGATATCGAAAATGATGAAAGACTAATTTTTGAGGATTTATTAGAAGTAAAGGTTGACAGTGATGGCAAAGAGAAGATAAGACATAATTCTATGAAACTAGCAAGTTTAATAATTAAACTTATAAGGTGATATAATGTTATATACATTTTCTGAAGATGTAAAAGGTGAATTGTGTCATACGGTTGTTAACTCCGAATTGGAAGCAAAATCTGAATTGGCTGGATTTTTAAAATCAAGGGGAGTAATAATAAGGTCTTTTAATGATGTTGTTGTAAAAATTGAAGTGGGTTTTATACCTGCTGCAAGAAGGATAATGAATTTAATGGCTATAGTAGGTACTGATAAAAAAAGGTTGACAATGATTAAAAATAAGTTGAAAAAGAAGAGAGTGCAAATTTTTATTCCTTTTTCAATATTATCTAAGCTAGAGTTGGATATTCTTGAGATTCCAGCATATATATTTGAGGATCTTGGGCTATTTGGTGCATTTTTGCGTGGAGTTTTTATATCGACTGGTTCTGTAACTGATCCTACTAAAAATTACCACTTTGAAATTATTTCACATAATTATAAATTTCTAAATGAGATACAAAAATATCTTTTCGATAATTTAGGTATACTTGGTAAAATTGCAAGTTTTGGTCAGAAAAATTACAGATTCTATCTAAAAAGGGCAAAAGATATAATTGAAATTCTCTATTATATGGGAGCTCAAAGAAACGCTGACAAGATGGAAAAAATAGTAAGCTCAAGAGAAATTAAAAGTGATTTTAATAGATCTATGAATTTTCTAACGGCCAATGCTAAAAGAGTTGGTGAAAGTAACGCAAAACAGATCAGGATTATAAAAAATTTATTTGAAAAATATGGTGAAGATATTCTAAATGATGAGTTAAAGAAAATAGCACTTTTGAGATTGGAAAATGAAGATTTGAGTTTAAGTGATCTTGGAAAGCTTTTTGATCCTCCTCTTTCAAAGAGTATGGTTTATAACAGAATAAAAAAGATATTTAAGATATATGAGGAACTTGAATCAAAGAATATGGAGTGATGAATATGAAATGTCCATATTGTGGCAATGATGAAACTAGAGTACTTGATTCAAGAGTCGATTCATCAGGAATGACAATAAGACGTCGCAGAGAATGTTTGAAATGTAAAGGTCGTTTTACTACGTATGAAAGATATGAATTTGGGCCAGTTTTTGTAATAAAAAAAGATGGGCGTAGAGAAAAATTTGATAGGTCAAAGATTTTGAGTGGTATCATGAAGGCTTGTGAAAAGACTAATGTAACTCTTGAAGAGATGGAAAAGTTAGTTGATGATGTGGTAAATCAAATCCAGAAAACCGGTAATTTGGAAATTTCAAGTCTTGAGATAGGAAAGCTTGTTATGGAGGGATTAAAAAAGATCAACGAAGTTGCATATGTTAGATTTGCTTCGGTGTATAAAGATTTTAGAGAAATTGATCAATTTTTAGAAGTTGTAAAAGAATTGAAAAATGAAAAATAGTGTTGGAGGTGTTTGAATGAAAAAAGAGAGTATTTATTTAACAAAAGAAGGGTATGAAAAATTAAAAGCAGAGCTTGATCAGTTAAAGCAAAAGCTTATGTTTGAAATAGCTCAAAGAATTAAAGAAGCTAGAGAACTAGGTGATTTATCGGAAAATTCAGAATATCAGGAAGCAAAAAATGAACAAGGAAGAATTGCAGCAAGAATTAATGAACTTGAAAATATGCTTTCAAAAGCAGAAGTTATTGAAGGATTGGATACCAATGTTATTAACATTGGTAATTGGGTGTTAATTAAGAATTTGGATACGGGAGAAGAAAAAACAATTCAGATTGTAACACCTCATGAAGCAGATGTTTTTAACAATAAGATAAGCTTTGAGTCTCCGATTGGGAGAGTTTTAGTAGGTAAAAAGGTAGGAGAAGTTGTCAAAATTAAAGCACCGAAAGGGGTATTTAAGTATCAAATTTTAGGTATCAAAATATAAGATTTGGAGATTTAGGAGGGATTAAGTTGTTAAAGGAGTTTAGGGAACAGAGGATAAATGAAATTAAGCAGATAAGTGCAAAAGGTGTTAATCCATATCCATACAAATTTGAAAAAACACATAGTAGCCAGGATATAAAAGCTCAATTTGAGAACTTAAACCCTGGAGAAGTTAAAGAAGATGCAAGTGTGTCTACTGCTGGAAGAATAATGTCTTTAAGGCATCATGGTAAAAGTGCATTTTTCCATATTAAAGATTTCTTTGGTAGAATTCAGGCATATATTAGGCAAGATATAGTTGGAAAAGATGTATACGAATTTTTTAAAGAACATATTGCAATTGGAGATATAGTTGGTGTAAAGGGAAGTGTCTTTAAAAGTAAAACTGGAGAAGTGACAATTTTGGTAAAAGAAATTGAGCTTCTTAATAAGCCTTTAAGGCCGATGCCAGAAAAATGGCATGGAATTAAAGATAAGGAAGTTTTGTATAGACAAAGATATGTTGATATGATTGCTAACGATGAAACACTAAATAGATTTAGAATAAGATTTGAGATAATAAAGCTTATTAGAGAATTTTTGAATTCAAAAGGATTCATTGAGGTTGAAACACCAATATTAGAATATGTTACAGGCGGGGCATCAGCAAGGCCATTTATAACACACTTGAATGTGTTTGATATTGATATGTACATGAGAATTGCTACAGAACTTTATTTGAAGAGATTCATAGTGGGTGGATTTGAAAAAGTATATGAATTAGGAAAAAATTTTAGAAATGAAGGTCTTTCTTACAAGCATCACCCTGAATTTACTTCAATTGAAATTTATCAGGCATATGCCGACTATGAAGATATGATGAACTTAACTGAAGAACTTTTTGTGTTTATTGTTGAAAAACTTTTTGGAACAACAAAAGTCAAATATCAAGATATAGAAATTGATTTTTCAAGGCCATGGAGAAGAGTTAAAATGAGAGACTTCATTAAAGAACATTTAGGTGTTGATATCCTTGAAGATACAGAAGAAAAGATGTTAGAAGTATTAAAGCAACACGATGTTGAAGTTGAGATAAAAGATAAGGGGCATTTAATTGAAAAACTCTGGGATTTAGTAGAGGACAAAGTTGTTCAACCAACATTCTTGTTAGAACATCCAGTGGAAATATCTCCTCTTGCAAAGAAACATAGAGAGGATCCAAGAGTTACTGAAAGATTTGAGCTTATAATTTATGGTAGAGAAATGGCAAATGCATTTAGTGAATTGAATGATCCTGTTGATCAATACGAAAGATTTTTAAGGCAAGCTAAACTTCGTGAAGCTGGAGATGAGGAAGCCCAGATGATGGATAAAGATTTTGTTAGAGCTCTCGAATACGGTATGCCACCTACTGGTGGTCTTGGTATAGGAATTGATAGATTGGTTATGCTTTTAACTAATTCGCCTACTATCAGAGATGTAATTGCATTTCCACTGGTAAGACCAATTTCATTTGAAGAGGAAGAAATGAACTTAGAAGGGGGATCGCAAGAATGAGAAAATGGTTTGAAAAAGCACATGGTGCTATAATTTGGACGATTGCTATTGCATTTGTCGCAGGTATTGTTGTATGGTCAATTTCTTCATATGTATCTTCGAGAAAAGGCAGTGTAAAGTATAATTTAGAGGATTCAGTTGCTTATTTAACAAAAGATGGCACAGCACTTAGTGAAGAATATTGGATTTTCCCATGGGAAGTTGAAGATTCATATAGTAAGGCTTTAAGTTACTATCAAATTTCAGATGTTGATCCTGTTTTTGAGGAACCAATGTTAAAGACTTCAATACTAAATGATTTAATTGAAACTAAGACAATACTATATTATGCTCAAGTAAATAAAATTTCACCTACTAAAGATGAAATAAATCAAGAACTTGATAAGCAGGTTGCAGATATTGAAAAGAACGAACAATTGTTAAATTATATTAAGCAAAAATATGGAAGTGTTGAAAATTACAAAAAGACAATTGAGCCAGAGGTAGTAAAGTATCTTACAATTGCAAAGGTTAGAGATACTATAGCTAGTGTAAGTGATGATGAGATGAAAAATTATTATAGTGAAAATAGAGAAGATTTAATGAATAAATATGATCAAGCAAATGTTGATTTTGTAAGTTTCTCATCACAAGCGAGTGCAAACGACTTTATCAATGAAGCTATGAATACTGGATTTTATCAAGCTGCAACAAATATGAGCTTATCAGTTCAAAATTACGATGGCTTTAAAAGAGGCATAATTGACAAAAAGTTTGAAGATAGCATTTTTGGTTCTACAAATACCATTGTTGGACCTATTCCTCTTGGCAGTAACTTTTTCGTATTCAATGTAAAAGATGTGAAAACTGTAGATACATTTGAAAAATTTACCCTTTCTCAGGGATATCAAGATGTTTTAAATCAATTAAAGAGTGATAAATTTAGAAAAGCTATTGATGAGTTTAAGAAAAGTGAAAATGTTTCTTCCGAAATTATTGATCCTGTATACAAGACATGGAACCAAGTTTTAACAAATTCTGGAACTAGCTTGTTAAATGTATATAAAAAGTTAAATGAAATGGTTTTTGATGAATCTACGAAGGTTACTGTCAAACTGGATGCACCTGTTGAAATTAAAGCAGCATTTGTTACACTTGTTGAAAAAATGCAGTCAGCTACTGAATTAACAAACGATGCAGTGTACAAACAAATTTTGGATGATGCAAGTAAAGAATCAAAATTAGTTTTGGAAAGTATTTACAATGATTATCCAGAATCATTTATTGCTGCAAAGAAAATGAAAACGTTATATCCAAAAAGAACGGATGTATTATATAATTACTATACAAAATTGTATTTAAAGATAAAACCTTATGTTGAGTATGGAATGCTCCAAAGCGTTGTAAATGACTTTATAGACCTATACGGAGGATTAAATACCCTTTCTGAAGCAACAGATATTTCTTTAGATTGGAAAGCAGAAGTTTTATATGATTTATACGAAATAAATAAAATGTTGAAAGATGCAACAACTGCTGAACAATATCTTGAAAAATTAAGAGAAGCAACACCAACTTATATGGATTTTGAGGCAGCTTTCAATGAACTTGAGATGATGAAAAATTCAACATCAACTAGCAACTAAAACTTACTTTTACATCTAATTTAAGCGGCCTTTTCGGCCGCTTAAATTTTTTAGCAATACGAACAATTTGTGTTATAATCTTTTAGGGGTGGTATTTTGAGATTAGATAAGTTTTTAAAATCTACTAGAATTATTAAAAGGCGTACTATAGCCCAAGAGTTGGCTAAAAATAAGAGGATTTTTAGAAATCAAATAGCTTTAAAACCCTCTAGTGAAATAAAATCAGGTGATATATTAGAAATTTTTTTAAAAAACAGATATTTAAAGGTAAAAGTTATTTCTGATGTAGAGTATGAAATACTTGAAGAAAAAAAGATTGAGGAGGGACAGCTATGAGAAACATTGTAGAAAACCATGTTGAAGAATTTTTAGAAATATTAAGATATGACAAGTCCCATTGGGGAGAATTTTGGAGTAAGACTACAAATAAATATAAATTTTTCAAAGAAATTGAGGAAAAATTAGGAGAAATAAATTTTGATAGTGTTGAAAGAAGAGAATTAGATAAGTTATTAAATGATTTTAGAGAATTTGCAAAAGAAAATAAGGATAATGTAACAACAAAGATTCGTAAAAATGCAAAAGAGTTAGAACTTAATAAAGAAGATTTTATAGTATTTTTAGGAGTGTATCCAAAAGATTTTGATTGGATAGTTGTTGATTTTAATGGAAATTATATACTTTTTTACAATGTATATTCGCTGTGGAAGAAAGGAAAACTTTCTAAACTAAGTGAAGCAGTTTATCAGGCGATAATTCATTTTAGAAATGGAGAAATGAATGGGATTTATTATGATAAAGATGAATTATTTGATAAATTGCTTGATAAATTAGAAAAAGAATCTAAAGATGATCCTGTAAAATATATGAGAAAGATTTGTCAGTATCTTTATGATGAAATTCCATATTATGATTGGGTAGGATTTTACATGATTAACAAAGACAATGTTTTAGAGTTGTTTGAATTTGTTGGTGAACCTACCGAGCATGTGAAAATAAATATTGGAGAGGGGATTTGTGGACAAGCAGCAATGTTAAAGGATGTATTTATAGTTCAGGATGTTTCTAAAGAAACAAATTATTTATCGTGTAGTCCTAAAGTAAAAAGTGAGATAGTAGTACCAATATTTAAAAATAAAGAGGTAATAGGCGAATTGGATATTGACAGCCATTATATAACTCCTTTTGATGAGAGAGACAGAAAATTTTTAGAGAAAGTTTGTGAAGATATTCCAAAAATATGGGATGAGAAGTTGCTTGAAGAAAGATAAACTTTTTTAAAAGGGGAGATTTGATGAAGCTTTTGAAAAGATTGTTAAAATATGCTAAACCGTATACGCTATTATTCGTCCTTGCAATTTTAGTTGTTATTTCTCTTACTTTTGTAACTCTTCTTCCACCTCAGATAGTAAGAAATACAGTAAATAATTATATAACTAACGATTCATTGCCTTTAAATGAAAGGTTTTCTGGTATTTTTAAAATGTCTCTTTATTTCTTATTAACTACTTCTATGATTTTTGTATTTGAATATATTTCAATATATATTACAACGTATCTTGGTGGAAAAATTGTATACGATATTAGAAAAGAGCTTTTTGACCATGTTTTAAAACTTCCAATGTCTTTTTTTGATAAGCATCCAAGTGGTCAAATAACTACAAGAATTGCAAATGATACCCAGAATATAATGGAATTTTTTACGTCTGTAATAACGAGTATTTTTAATGACGTTTTTTTACTTACAGGCGTAATTATTATGATGTTAAGAGTTAGCCCAAGGTTGTTTGCAAATATTTCATTTGTATTTCCAGTTTTAATAGTGTCAATGATTTTGTTTAGGTACTTTGATTTAAAAGCATATAGAGCGGTCAGAACTAATATTTCTAAGGTTAATGCGTACCTTGCAGAACATATTGCTGGTATGCCAGTTGTTAAATTATTTAATGCTGAAGATTTTGAAAGGAAGAATTTCGACAAAGTAAATAAAGAATTGTATAAGTCTAGAATACAGCAGATGTATGTTTTTGCAATTTTTAGACCGACTGTTAGTACACTTTACAGACTTGCAATTGCCGCAATTATATGGATGGGTGCAAAATACATAGTTTCTAAAACTCTCAATTTTGGTGATCTATATGCCTTTGTTGCATATCTAGAATTGTTTATGAGGCCACTTGAGGACTTGTCTGAAAAGTACGATATAATTCAGAATACTGTGGCAAGTGCGGAAAAGATATTTACATTAATGGATGAGACTGAAGAACATTTTGGAGACGAAAATGGAAAAGTAGAAATTGAAAAAGGTGTTGTAGAGTTTAAAAATGTATGGTTTAGATATAACGAGGATAGATGGATATTAAAAAATATTAATTTAAAGTTTGAACCAGGGCAATTAATAGCCGTTGTAGGTGAAACCGGCGCAGGAAAAACATCGTTAATGAATCTTGTAAATGGCATGTATAGAATTCAAAAGGGTAAAATTTTGATAGATGGTACAGAACTTGAAAAATACAATATCCATGAACTTAGAAAGCAGATATCAACTGTTCCACAAGATGTAGTTTTATTTTCCGGGACACTTTTAGATAATGTTAGACTTTTTCATGAAGAAATTTCGGAAGATCAGGTAATAGATGCATTAAAAAAAGTATATGTTTGGGACTTGATTGAAAGATTGCCAAATGGTTTATATACAGAAGTTATTGAACGTGGAAAAGGTATATCGGCAGGAGAAAGGCAGTTGATTGCACTTGCAAGATCTGTTCTTTTTGATGCAAAGATATTTATTCTTGATGAGGCTACAAGTAATATTGATGTTCAAACTGAAGAAAGGATTCAAAAGGCTGTTAGAAAACTTTCTGAAAATAAAACGGTTATAATGATAGCACATAGGCTTGCTACAGTAGTAAATGCAGATAAAATATATGTAGTTCACAAAGGAGAAGTTGTTGAGGAAGGATCACATAAAGAATTATTAAACAAAAAAGGAATTTATTACAAGCTCTATGAAGTGCAATTTTCAAAATAAAAAGGTGCCGTGCACCCTTGCTTCGATTACGCGGGACCTGAGCGTATTCTCGAATCGGGCTCCGGCTGAGCACCCCTACGGCACACACTTGCCTGCTTAGGGCTGCTTCCTTCCGGACCTGACCCGGTTCACAGGTAGTTGTTGCGTAGGACTCAACCTTCAGCGCCCTACCGAGGACCGTTTTCAGACCCCACAAACCTTGGCAAGGGAATTAAGCCCCGCTAGGTGGATTTCGGGTACAGGGGACCACCAACCCCCCGCTTAGCACGGCACCATGAATTATTTTAACATTATTCTGTATAATTGTCAAAAAATCAAAATTACAAAGTTTAATAAGACTTGAAAAATTTTTTCAATATGGTAACCTATTAACTTGTGAAAAATATATTATGTTGAGGTGATAAAAATAAGTAGGAACTGGTTTTTTATATTTATAATTTCTGCTTTTATAATTGTAGCATTGTATTTTAATTTTAATTCTGCAAAAAAAATATATGTAAAAGGAGATAACTATTATGTTGGTAAATTAATAGATTATTTGAACTTAAATGGATATAAATTCAAAATTGTAGATATAAAAAAAGCAAATGTTGTTATTGATTTAGATAACTTAGAAGTTTCTTTGTATAATGGAATGCATTTTAATATAAAATATAGTGAAAAATTGATAAATAAGGTAATATCATTAATTGAAAACCGTAATTGTAAAGTTTTAAGTAAAAATGACGACTTTTACCTTAAAAATCAGTATTTTTACAAACACTTTACATTTGAAACATCTTGTGGTATAAATATAATGATACTCCCAGAAATGTATGAAAATTTAGAAAAATTAGTTTTCCGAACAATTTTAAATATCTTAAAAGGTAATTATCAAGGCTTTGAAAATGAATATTTTGTTAACAAAATGTATATTTATAGACGGTATGATAATTGGGTATTAATTGCTACTTATGAACCGACTCTAGAAATTTTGGAGTTAATAGCCGATGAAAAAAACTAGTTAAGAGAGGTGAAATCTTTTGGAACCCATATTATCAGTTAGAAACCTGAGCACATGGTTTTATATGGAAGAAGGGGTAGTAAAGGCTGTAAACGATGTCAGTTTTGACCTTCATGAAAACGAAGTTGTAGGAATTGTTGGTGAAACAGGTTCCGGAAAAAGTGTAACTGTAAAGTCTATTATGAGGCTTATACACAAGCCTGGAAAGATCGTTAATGGGCAGATTATTTACAGAGGTAGAGGGAAAGAGGAAGATTTGTTAAAGTTGTCAAAAGATGAAATTGCAGAGATAAGAGGAAAAGAAATTAGTATGATTTTCCAGGACCCACTAACTTCCTTAAATCCTCTTTATACAATTGGTGATCAATTGACTGAGACTATTATAAGGCACCAAAATGTTGATAGAAAGACAGCGTGGGAAATAGGTACTGAAATGCTTAGAAAGGTTCAGATTCCTGCGCCTGAAAAGAGAATGTTTGCATACCCATTTGAATTTAGCGGTGGTATGAGGCAGCGTGCTGTTATAGCAATTGCTCTTTCTTGTAATCCAAAAGTCTTGATTGCGGATGAACCTACAACTGCTTTGGATGTTACTATCCAGGCTCAAATATTGGAATTGATGAAGGATTTGCAAAAGGAATTTAAGACCGGTTTGTTGTTTATAACTCACGATTTAGGCGTAATTGCATCGATGGCGGATAGAATTATAGTTATGTATGGAAGTAGGCAAATGGAAATTGCAACAGCAGAAGATATTTTCTATAACCCACTCCATCCATATACACATATGTTGCTTAGGGCGATACCAAGGCTTGATAAGAAGCAAGATAAGCTTGAGGCAATTCCAGGACAACCTCCGAGAATGATTGATGTGCCAAACGTATGTCCATTTGCACCAAGATGTCCGAGAAAACTTGATAAATGTACGAAAGAATTACCTGAATTGGTAGAGTTGGAACCAGGACACTTTGTAAGGTGCTTCAATCCAGTACTAGACAAGAAAGAATCGGAGGCGATGAAGAATGAATAATGAAACAATAATAAAAGTACAAAATCTAAAAAAATACTTTCCGATTACAAAAGGTTTTCTTGTTAAAAAACATGTCGGAGATGTAAAAGCAGTAGATGATATATCTTTTGAGGTAAAAAAGAAAGAAACATTTGCTTTAGTTGGAGAGTCAGGATGTGGAAAGACAACTGCTGCAAGGACAATGTTAAGATTAATAGATCCGACAGATGGGAAAATTGAGATATTTGGCCAAGATATTTCTAACTTAAATAGAAAAGAGTTATTACCATTTAGAAGAAAAATGCAGATAGTTTTCCAAAATCCTATTGGTTCATTAAATCCACGTATGACGATTGGTCAGATATTGACAGAGCCATTGTTGTTCCATAAAATTGTTAAAGATAAGAAAGAGGCATATGATAAAGCAGTTGAAATATTGAGGATGGTTGGACTTAAACCTTACCATATGGATAGATATCCTCACCAATTCAGTGGAGGTCAAAAACAGAGGATAGCAATTGCAAGGGCTTTGTCTGTTGGACCTGAGATAATTTTCTTGGATGAACCTACATCAGCTCTTGACGTGTCAGTTCAAGCCCAGATTATTAATCTATTTTTAAAATTCCAAGAAGAACTTGATTTAACATATATTTTTATTTCACACGATTTATCACTTGTTAGATTTATTAGTGATAAGGTTGCTGTTATGTATCTTGGAAGAATTGTTGAAATGGGTGATGTTGATGAAGTCTTTGAAAATCCAATTCACCCATATACGAAGGCATTATTATCAGCTTCTCCAATTCCTGATCCAAAAGTAGAAAAACAAAGAAAGAGAATTATTTTAACAGGAAATGTTCCAAACCCAATTGCAAGACCAAGCGGATGTTTCTTCCACCCAAGATGTCCATTTAAAATGGAAAAATGTGAAAAAGAATATCCACAGATGTATAAAATTTCTGAAAATCACCAGGTCTCTTGTCACCTGGTAGAAAAAGAGGGGGTGTGAGTTTATGAAAAAACTCATGGTATTACTTGCAGTATTAGCAGTAGTGTTTGCCTACGCTGCTCAACTTCCATATATTGGAGCAGATGCACAGGGAAAGCCGGGAGGTCAGTTTGTTATAGGAACTCTTAATGGTCCAAAGACAGTAAACGATGTTACAGCAAAAGAAACTAGTTCAACCGATGTTATTGATATGTTCATGGGGTATGGTGGAACTCTCATTGAAAGACATGGTGTAGATATGGAATTCTATCCAGCAATTGCAGAAAGCTGGGAAGGTCCAAGGCTAACTGCAGATGGTGGAATGGAAATTATTTGGCATATCAGAAAAGGAGTAAAGTTTAGCGATGGGCAACCATTGACAGCTGACGATATTGTATTTACATTGAACGATATTTATACAAACCCAGATATTCCAAGTTCAATGCAAGATGTCTTGATGAGTACAAATGGATATTTACCAAAAGCAGAAAAGATTGATGATTATACAGTTAGAATGTATTATCCTGAACCATTCAGGCTTGCATTTAGATACCTTGGTGGAATGTATATTTATCCAAAACATTTAGCAGAAGAATATGTAAAGAATGGAAACTTTGAAGAATTCTGGACAGTAGATGCAATAAATAAAGGAGAAGTAGTAGGTCTTGGTCCATACATTCCAGTAGAATATGTTCCTGACCAATATGTCAGATTTGTAAAGAACCCATATTACTGGAAGAAAGATGCAAATGGACAACAACTTCCATACTTTGATGAAGTACTCTTTAAGATAATTTCAAACCAAGATGCAATGAGACTTGCATTTGAAAATGGAGAGATTGATATTTATGGTCCAAGAGGAACAGAATTTGCAGAATTAAAAGAAAAAGAAAAAGAACTCAACATAGTAGTTACGACAGCAGGGCCAGCATATGGAACAACATTTATTACATTCAACTGGAATGCGCCAGATCCAGTTAAGAGAAAATGGTTCAGAAATGAATACTTTAGAAAAGCAGTTGCATATGCAATAGATAAAGAATCTATTATTGATACACTTTACAATGGACTTGGAATTGCACAATGGTCACCAGTATCAATGAGCTCACCATATTACAACGAAGATGTTGTAGTAAAATATGAATACGACTTGGACCTTGCAAGGGCAATGTTAGAAATGGGTGGATTTAGCTGGAATGATAAAGGAGAATTAGTTGACGAAGATGGAAATGTTGTTAAATTCTTACTTACAACAAATTCAGGAAACAGACTTAGAGAAGGAGTAGCAAATATAATTCAAGATGCATTAAAACAGCTTGGTATGGACGTAACATTTACCCAAATCGATTTCAATACATTGGTTCAAAAATTGTTGAATACTGGCGATTGGGAATCAATAATCATAGGATTAACTGGTGGAGATGAACCACAAGGTGGAGCAAACGTATGGAGAACAGACGCATCATTACACTTCTGGAATTATTCACCAGAAGTTGCAGATTTTGTAGATCCTAACGACTACTACTTACCAGATTGGGAAGTAGAAATTGACAAGATATTTAGAGAAAATGTAAGAATACTTGATGAAAATATCGTAAAAGATTACTTCTCAAGATTCCAACAATTAGTATCTGAACACTTACCATTGATTTATACCGTAAACTCCTTAAGACTTTATGCTTACAAAGCAACACTTAGAAATGTAAAGATAGGGCCACTTGGTGGAACAACATGGAATATTTATGAAGAGTGGAAAGAGCAATAAAAAATTATGTGGGCGCGTGAGGTGTTAGCCCCGCGCCCATTTTAAAAATTAAAAGTGAGGTGACTGAGATTGCTAAGGTATATAGCACGTAGATTAATAATTTTGATTCCCGAGCTTTTTATAATAACGTTAATAGTGTTTTTGATAATGCAAGCTGCGCCTGGAGATTTTCTGGATCAGTACAGACTTGATCCATCAGTCTCAGAAGATTTTCTTAAAGCACTTGAAAAACAATACGGTTTGGATCAACCAGTGATGGTACAGTATTTTAAATGGATTAAAGGAGTTTTAACCGGTGATTTGGGCTATTCATTTTACTATAGAAGACCAGTTGTAGATCTAATTGGTGAAAGGGTTCTTGCGACTTTGATATTGTCACTTTACTCGTTTGTAATTTCATGGATAGTTGGTGTTATTTTAGGTGTCGTATCTGCTCTGAAAAAGTATAGTTTTTGGGATAAGTTTTTGACTGTGGTTGCATTTACTGGTATAGCAATTCCAGGTTTCTTTTTAGCCTTATTGTTATTGTATTTTGCAGCAAAAACTGGTACATTCCCAGTGGCTGGTATGTATGATGTTAATCACTCAAAGATGACAGTTTGGCAAGGTTTTAAAGATATATTCTGGCACATGCAACTTCCGGCATTTACTTTGACATTTGGTGGTTTTGCAGGATTGATGAGGTACATGAGAGGAAGCTTATTGGACGTGTTGAATGAAGATTATGTTGAATTTGCAAGAGCAAAAGGTATGCCTGAAAGAGTAGTTATATTTAAGCATGCAATGAGAAATGCTATAAATCCATTGATTACAATGTTTGGTTTTAGTTTGTCAAGCTTGTTGGGTGGAGCTGTTATTACCGAAACGATCTTTTCTTGGCCAGGACTTGGAAGACTTGTTTATCAAGCATTAGTACAACAAGATATATATGTGGTTATGGCTAGTACAATTATAAGTGTTATCATGTTAATTGCTGGTAATTTGGTCGGTGATATTTTACTTGCAGCAGTTGATCCAAGAATTAGGTTGGAATAGGAGGTAGTAGTTGATGGCAAAAAAAGAACAAGTTAAGAAAAAAAATAATAGTAATGAAAATATAGATTTTGAAGAAGTATATCTTACACGTGGACAATTGATGTGGAGAGCTTTTAAGAAAAATAAACTCGCCATGGTAGGATTATGGGTGCTGATTGTACTTTATATTATGATGTTTGCTGCTGATTTTTTGGCGCCATATAATCCATTTGAGCAAAGTCTTAAACATTCATATGCACCTCCTACGAAAGTAGATAAGGTATACAAGGTCGGTGATTTTGAGAAAAAAATTGGCTCTTATGTTTTACCCTACACAAGTTATGTAGATAAATTAGACTATACAAGAAAAACTAGACAATTATATTTTCCAAGTAGGGTAACAGTTGAATACAAAGGTGAATTAATAACACTAGTAATGAATGACGCAAAATATTTTGTTAGAACTGATTTTCCAGGAAAAGTTATTAATGTAAGTGATTTGGAATTTACGCTCAAAAAAGAAGAATATGCTATGGTAAATAATGAATGGAAAAAAGTATCATCTTCAAGTGAGAAGACAAAATATTTTGTAGCTGGAGTAAATGATAGTGTTTTAACAGAAGGAGAAGCGTTTATAGAAAATGATACTGCAACTGCAAAAAATGTTATTTTTGGAAAATATGGTTTTAAACTTGGAGTAGCAAGTGAAAATGAAATTGAAAAAGTTGGTTTAAAATATACAATTAATTACATAAAATACACTGATGAAAATGGAAAGAAGACAATTTTGTTTGGAAAAGATTTGGTAATAAAAGATTTTGATTATAAATACTATCCAATAAAGTGGTTTGTTGAAAGTTGGGGACCAAAGAAAAAAGATTATGGAAGAGTAGGTTATGTATTCTGGATTATTCCATTAAAATACCATTTATATGGTGTAGACAATTATGACAACAATCCATTTGTAAGATTATACATAATGGGTTCTGATGAGTTTGGAAGAGATGTTTGGTCAAGATTAATATTTGCTTCAAGAATTTCATTGTCAATAGGATTTATAGGACTTGCAATAACATTAACATTATCACTGTTTTTTGGAGGAATTGCAGGTTATTACGGTGGAGTAGCAGATGAATTATTAATGAGGTTTACAGAAATTATTATGTCAATTCCAGGATTTTATCTCTTGATACTTTTGAGGTCATTGTTACCATTAGATATTCCATCATCTCAAGTATATATTATGTTAGTATTTATACTTTCCTTTATAGGATGGGCTGGACGTGCTAGGATTATAAGAGGTATGGTGTTGTCGATTAAGAGAAATGAATTTGTTGAAGCAGCATACGCATTAGGATATCCAGATAGTAAAATACTTTGGAAACATGTTATTCCAAATACAATGACATACATGATAGTTACAGCAACATTGTCTATTCCTGGCTATATATTAGGTGAAGCAGGTCTTTCATTCTTAGGTTTAGGAATTAGAGAACCGTCTGCATCATGGGGATTAATGATGGCAAGAGCACAAGATATATATGTATTACAAAATGCACCATGGCTCTTAATTCCTGGTATATTCATATTCGTTACCGTCTTGGCATTTAACTTTGTTGGTGATGGATTAAGAGATGCATTTGACCCAAGAGCATTAGGATAATTAGTGCATATATAATTTTTTATATTCATTTTGGATTTATAAATAGACCCGTTTCTAGTATAAAAGTTGACTAGAAACGGGTTTTTTTATGAAATTATAATATTTAAGTATAAGTTGATATTATTAGTAAATTATTATACAAGTTATGTGAAACTAATATTTCTGCACAGAACCCAAGAAATGAGACAAGAAAAAAGAAATGAAAAACACCCCCGAAATGGTACAATGAAACCAACAAGGGGGTGTTTATATTTGGTTAAGAAAGGGCAAAAGTTTAAAAAATATACTTTGGATATAAAACAAGAAGTCATTAAGCTATACATGTAGGAAAATTAAGAAGACTATTGCTTCTCTCTTAGGAGTCACTGAAAGTAAAGTTTGAACATGGATAAAGAATTATCTAACGTACGGTAATATTGAACTTAAAAGTAGTAGACCAAAAAAAGAATCTACTAAGGATGAAATGGAAAGATTAAAAGCTGAGAATGCTTACTTAAAACTTTTTATAGAAAAGATACTTGAAGAAAGAGAAGTAAAAAAACAAAACTTGAGATAATAAATAAACTAGCAAAAGATTTCATATTGAATTGTTGTGTAAGATAGCTGGTATTTCAAAGAGTACGTTTTACCTTATATTAAAGAGTAAGGATAGAGATGTGGTTAACTATATATTATCAGGAGGCGATGTTTTTTCAACCTTTATTTTTCCTTAAGAATTTTGTATTTCTTTGTTCATATTAGTAACTCGGAATAACTAATTTCTTGAATCACCATACTACTTCTTTATAAGTTCTAAAATTCCTTTTAGTGTTTAAATTCAACTTTGGATTGTTGTAACTTGTAAATATTTGATGTATTCTTAATATCTTACATTTTTATATTATATTACTTGAGAAGGATGGAAGAAGTTTCAAGTGTAGACTTTACACTTCGAGAAACATATCCCGACACTGTAATACTGCTTTTTAGAAATAACGTATTCTATCAAAATTCAGATATAGTTCTATGACTTCTTACTCCTTCAAGAACAACTACAATTTTTTTAAGCAGAAAACTTTCTTCTCATATCTTTCACTTTTTCTTTTTCTCTGAAAATTTTTCAGAGAAGCAACATAGAAGTATATTACACACAGATACACAGATAGAGAATTTCAATTCACACACATGTATACAGCAAGATTGTTAAAAAAAGTAATAATACAAAGTATGTCAAGAAAAGGTACACCACAAGACAACAAACCAGCAGAAAGCTTCTTTAGTCATTTTAAAGAAGAAATGGTAAAAATATACAAAGAAAAAACAAAAGAAGAATACATAAAATTCACAACGAAGAAAGATATCAAGCAAGATTAAAAAACCTGGATCTGGTGGAATACCAAAGCCATGCTGTTTGAAAAATAAATTATTAACTTTTTTATTCGTTCCACTTACTTGGGTAAATCCAAATGATTTTAATGATTATTTAAATTTTAATGATAATTTGACTTTTATTCTATGGTAACACCATTGCCGGGGAAAACGTTATTTATAGGATTTTATTATTACCCATATTCGTCATCTAATGATATTTATTTAATTTGGTCAATACAAGTTCCGAAAACATATTTTATAATTCATACTGTTTAATCAATGTTATAATTGTTTTTGGAGGTGATAAATTGAAATTTAAAATTATATTGGCAATCTTAGCAATTGTAATAATATTTAATAGCTGTGTTTTATATTCTGAACACCCAGAAGTTAAAGTTAGCATTCAAAATATTAATTATAATTCGGTAACTTTAACATGGACATATTCAGATAATATTTTTCGGCTTACAAAGATAACATTAAAAACGCATGAAAATGAATATTTGACTACTTTTTATGCTACCGATACTTTAGCAATTGAAAATCTAAATCCTGGAGACAAATATTTTTTAATTTTTTCTGCTGTCAATGAAAGTATAGCATCGACTGCAATGTATTTAACCACTCCTAGATTAAATGATACGGTTCCACCAACGCTTACAAATATTAATGTTTCAACAGTACAAGCTCAAGTTGATGTCATTGACGTTCCATCTGGAATTAAAGAGGTTTATATAGTTATTACCAATGGCTTAGAATATTATAAATTTAACATGAATTATAAATATCCTAATCATTGGTCAATAAATTATGCATTACCACATAGAGGTGTTTGGAATTGGGAAATCAAATGCATTGATAAATCGTTAAATATAGCTTCAGCAAACGGTAAAATAACAGTACCGTAAAAACATACTAATAAATTAAATAATCAAAAAGGTGGAGTTTCTTATGGTATTTTCGACACAAATACCATCAAGAATTGCAATTCATTCAACTAGAAATGATATGAACAAAGGGAATGTAACGGTAAAAAATGAATTCCGTTTTGGCATAACTGAAGCAACACATATCGAAATGGCATACAACGAAGAAACTGGAGAACAAATATAACAAACAATAAATGGTTGGCAATACGAAGAGGTTATAAAAGAACAAACATTCCTGCTGTTACACAAACCAATAATTCCGCAGATATTAGAACATTATTATCAGGCTGAAATACCACTGTTGGAGCATAATTTAAAATTAACTCGAATAGAAATTCCCAAAGAAATAGAATAACATTGACCTTTTTAAATCGATTTTAAGACATGTTTCATAAGGCATGATGTGTAATTCTGAATAGATAAAATCTATCATAACGCCTGGCTGGCGAAACAAATGATGTGTTATATAATGATTATTGATAAAGATTGCAAGGAGTGATTTTTATACAAACTCTTTCAAATGAATTAAAAAAATATATTTTAGAATTCTGGAAACAAGTTAAGAACTTATTTAATGTTTATAGTGACAAACAACTTATCTCTTTATTTAAATGGTTAAATTATTTTATCGAAAAACTTAATTACGAACATTCATATGAACCTGGAAAACTACCTAGCTTTAAAAGAGGTGATATAGTTTGGGTAAATTTAGGACATAATATTGGTTCTAAACTTAGAGGGCGCCGACCAGTAGTTATATTAGAAGCAGAAAATAATAAAAAAGATAAAAACATTGTAATTGCTCCAATAAGAAGTTATAATTCAAAAGGTCCTAAAAAAATATTTGAAGGATTAGTTTATGTCGGCAAACATGAAATTTTAACAAAACATAGTTATGTCGATCTTAAACATATTAGAAGTATTAGTAAAATGCGTATTTATAGACAGAATAATAAAATAATACAAGGAAAGTTACCAAATGAAATTTTAGATGAAATAGATCAAAAATTAATTAAACTTTTTACCAAAATTAATACTTGACAAAATTAATTTTTGTAGTAAAATAAAATTAGAATAACAAGAACTGTGCCCATAGCGGCCCAAAATTCGTTGAAAATTGCCCATAGGGGCCCAGCGGCTGGGAAATACCCAGCCGTTTTTGTTATGCTTAGAAAATTGAATAAAGATAAATAAGCCCTCATAACGAGGGCTTTTTTTATGCTGAAAGGGGCGTTCAAATGCAAAAACTTATTGAATATGAATTTAAACATTCAGTATCGATTGAAGGTATTGCTGATTCGCATCTTGGTAGTTTTGAAAGTCGTTTTGATGAATTAGTTAAATACTTAGATATAGATAAAAATTCAAAAATTATCTTAGTAGGAGATATGTTGGATTATGCAATAAAAGATTCCGTGGCAATGTATATGAACAAATTGAAACCCCACAGATTGCACAAGATTATTAGCCGAGTTTCTACGAAAGTATAAGGAAAGAATTTTGGTGGTTGTAAATGGGAATCACGAAACAAGAATTAAGCATACTGTTGGTTTAGATCCTGTTGAATTATTATGTGAGGACTTTGGATTTCCTTATGAATCAAGCTGGCAACAATCAAAGTGGCTTTGAAAAAGATCAATTATGGTTATAAAAAAGGGTTCAATTTCTTATAGTTGCAGGCCACAGATATTCATGTGAAAATGAGGTGAGAATGTAAAGAAAATATTTAAATTCTTAAAGAACTTCTGGTGGTTAATCTTGGCAGTTCTTGCTTTTATTGCAGGACTTTCTTTTAGAAAAAGACACCTTGGCCAATGTAAAAATTATTTTTCAATCAATCTAATCATTTTAGGATGAGCAGAGAGTGTGTCTATTAACATTGTTAACTGCTGCCCTAGTAACATATATGTAATCTGTGCCTTTAGTGTCCTTTCATTCATTCCTCTCATCTTTATCCTCTGCTTCAGCCTTTCTATATACCATTCTATTTCCCATCTCTTGCTATATATCAACCTATTTATTTCTCTCTCCATAAATTCTTTCCCTTTTCTTCCCCTAGGTCTTACATATAACTTCATCTTTTCTTTCATTTTTTCAATAAACTCCCATTGCCAGTACCCTCTATCTGCGAACAATATCGAACCTTCTATATCTTCTAACATATTTTCTGCATGTTCTACTTCTCTATTATTTCCTATCTCAAAATCTAATAACACTTTTGCATTTGCTTCATATAATAGATGAAGTCTCTTTTTCTTTCCTCTAATTTCACTGCTTCAATAACTAGCAGTGTGCTATTTTTAATTTCTTACTTACTTTCTTTTTTGATAATCTTTTCAATCTATAGTGTATTGTTTGCCTAGAAGGTAGATTACTTATTTTTATTCTTCCGTCTAAAAGATAAGCATATAGTCTTCTCATAGATTGAATTTTAGTTAAATACATAAGAGATAAAATCAAAACAAAGATATGCTCAGGATACTTTCTTAGATACATTCTTTTAGATTTGTCAAAGACGAGATTAGATATTTTGTTGAGTAATTTTTGTGGTAAATAATATTGAAGTGAATATTTTTCAGGGGCTACACCTCCTTGTGTTGTGTTATATTTAGTACAAAAACAATTTTAGCAGGTATAGCCCTTTTTTTATATTCTAATTTAACCTACTTTTTACTTTGGCTAGGGTCTATTAAAAAGCAATTAATTTGACTTTCAATTTAAAAATATTGTAAAATTATTATGGTATTTGTTAATAAAAATAAAAGGATGGAAATATACTATGAAAAGGAGCAGTACATTATTAGCTATATTAGTATTTTTACTTATGATTTTGATTTTTTCATGCACAAATCCAAGTCCAAAGATTATTAATCATCCACCTAGTATACCAAATAATCCACAACCTTTAGATGTAGCAACTGGAGTAGTGCTAAATCCAACGCTTTCATGGACATGCACAGATCCAAACGGAGATACACTTACATATGATGTTTACTTTAGCACAGATGCAACTCCTTGTTTAGCAGCAACTAATCTTACAGCGAACACATATAATCCTGGAACATTGGAAAAAAACACCACGTACTATTGGAAAGTAGTCGCACAAGACAATAAAGGAGGAACATCTGAAAGTCCCGTATGACGCTTTACTACTGAAGATGTAAATGATCCGCCGATTGTACCGAATAGTCCACAACCTAATAATGAAGAACGGGAGTTGAATTAACTCCAAGGCTCAGTTAAAATTGTAGTGATTCAGATGGTGATACACTTACATATGATTTATACTTTGGTACAAGGCCTAATCCTCCTCTAAAGGTAAGTAATATTGCAACTACAAGTTATCAACTAGACACTCTTGAATACAACACTACTTATTATTATTGGAAGGTAGTTGCAAAAGATGGTAATGGTGGAGAAACTGAGAGCCCTTTGTGGAATTTTACTACAATTCGGCGGATCACTTGGGAGAAAACATTTGGAGGTACTGGTTATGACTACGCATATTCTATTCAACAAACAAGTGATGGAGGATATATAGTTGCTGGTTATACGAATTCGTTTGGAGCAGGTGATTACGACGTATATGATCAAAACTAGATAGTGATGGAAATAAAATATGGGAGAAGACATATGGTAGCAGTAGCAATAATGAATACGGAAATTCAATGCAACTAAAAGCAGATGGAAGTTGTATTGTTGTGGGAAGTACTTTTCCATATGGTGGAGGTCATACAGATGTTTATATATTAACACTAGACGGTGATGAAATTACAATGAATGAAAAGACATATGGAGGTAGTGCCAATGATTGGGAATTTTCTGTACAAAAAACAGCAGAAGGTGGATATATTGTTGCAGGTCAATCAAATTCATTTGCAACTGGAAGTAACGATGCTTACATAATAAAACTTGATAAATATGGAAATAAAGAATGGGAAAAAGCATTTGGTGGTTATGATTCAGAACAAGCATATTCAATTCAACAAACAACAGATGGTGGATACATTGTCCTTGGAAGTACAGAATCATTTGGATCTGGTTACACGGATGTTTATTTAATAAAATTAGATACTAATGGAAATACAGAATTGGAGAAAACATTTGGTGGAATTTATAGAGATAATGGAGTTTCAATTCAACAAACAACGGATGGAGGATATGTTATTGCTGGATTCACAAATTCATTTGGAGAAGGGAATGAAGACTTATACATAATAAAACTAGATAGAGAAGGGAACTTGTAAATACAATTCATTCAAAACTATTTAAAAGTATATAAAATTATTATCATCATTCAAGAATTTAGCAAAACATTAAGATTTCCGGTAATGAGTCAAGCAAGAGATAAAGAGAAAAACAAAAATATTTAGTCATATAATATGGCTTTTGAGAATTAATTATTCATATTCATATGTAACTTTCTCTTTTAAACTATTTACATCTATCTATTAGGTACATAAGGTACGTTGTTTTTAAGTAAGTAATACACTAAATTTACCAACTTTCTTGCACTTAAAATAAGAGCTCTCATATGTTTGTGTGTAGTTGTTTGAGTATATTTTCTTTGATAATAGTCTTTGAAAATTGGATCATATATTCTCAGTGAATTTGCTGCCATAACAAGGTATGTTCTGAGGTACTTATTTCCTTTTTTGGTTAGTTGAGTGTTCTCTGATTTGTAGTTACCACTTTGTTTAATGTTCCATACAAGGCCAGCATATGAAGCTAAAGCTGAAGCATTTCTAAAACGGTTGATATCACCTATTTCAGCAATTATACCGGCAGCAGTAATATCACCTATTCCTTTGACTGTAGTTAGAGTATTTGGAATTCTTTTAATCAATTTACTTATTTCTTTCTTTACTAAATTGATTTGCTTTTCATAATGTTGGATTAATTCGATAGTGGACACAATAGAAAGTCTTAAAGTATTAGATGGATTAGGAGATAACCTCAAGGCATTTTTGGCAAGAGATTGAATCTTTTCAGCTAAATCTTTAGAAGAAACAATGTGTCTAGAAACTTTGGCTATATACTCAAATAATTCTTCAAGAGGCATAGTAGCAATTTCTTCTACTGTAAAATCTTTAAGTAATGATTCATATGTTTTGTTCAATTTAAAATCAAGTTTTGGAAAGTAAAAAGAAACATATGAATAAAGTCTGAGTTTTAGTCTGGCAATATCTTCGTTAAGTTTTAAATAAAGTCTTGTAAGGTTACGTAGTTCACTGATGATATATGAGTTATTAACAAAAGGAACTAAAGAATCAGGGAATTTAGAAGCAATATCAAAAATAAGTTTAGCATCAATTTTGTCAGTTTTAGGACGATTGAGAATTTTACGATAAAGCTTCATGTTGTCAGTTTTAACCCAAAAGACTGGAATATGATTTTGAAAGAAATAATTTGCAACATCAAAAGAATAAATACCAGTAGATTCAAGAACAAGAATAAAGTCAGAAGAGGAATCAGATGCTTTGTTAAATAAGTCAAAAATGCCTTGAGGAGAGTTATCAACAAAACCTTTACCGATAAAATCAGAGTAAAAAGACAGAGAGCTCTTTGAAACATCAATAGCTAAAATAGCCATAGAAATCACCTCGGTATTGAGTACACCCTTACAACCTCGCGGTATATAAGAATACGAGGTGAAACATTTTCCGGCAAGTAAAAAGATGTACTCTAGTTAGGCAATCTTATTTAAGAGACCTAAGTCTCAAGGAGGAGAAACCTGAAACTATTTTACCAGAAGTGCTTGATAATGAACAAAATAGTTAAAAATTAACTATTTTTAACTATTTAAAATTACATAACACTATTTACTTTTCAATGACCAATTTATACTTTTTACTAAACTAATTATACGAGAATTCCTGTAAGGAAAAATAGATTTTGAAAAAAGTATCGCCTCCTGATAATATAGAGTTAACCACAAACAAAAACCAGGAGGCGATACGGATGAAACAGAAATCTATTAACAAAAAAATTTCAAGAATTTCTCAAGATACATTAATTGTAGGTATTGATTTGCAAAAAGAACTCATTGGGTCAGAATGATGGACTTTCATGGAATTGATTTGATTAAGCCTTTCAAAATCAATAATACCATAGATGGTATAAAAATGCTAGAAGAAAAAATTAAAAGTGTAAAGGCAGAAAACAAATTAAATTAAATAAAGTAATCTTGGGTATAGAACCTTCTGGACATTACTGGAAAGTATTAGCATGGCAGATGAAAATAAGCAAAGAAATAGATTATCTTGTAGGAACACATATCATGTAAAGAAGAGTAAAGAATTTGATGATAACTCTCCAGGTAAAAGTGACAGAAAAGATGCAGGAGTAATAGGTAGATTAATAAGGGATGGAAGATATTTTGACATATATTTGCCAAAAGATGTATATGGAGAGTTGAGGGTAATAACCACTTCTCGGAAGGGTCAATAAAGTTTTTAAAAACCCACCCATTTCCAAAAGAAATAATAGAAGTTGGGATAGAAAAAATAGAAAAAGTTTTGAAAGAATCTACAAATGGAAAAGATTGGAAAAATAGAGCACAGAAGATATATGAAGCATCGAAAAAATCAATAGGAGTAAGAAAAGTTCAAAAAAGTGCAAAAATCAAATTGAGGATGTTATTAGAAGAAATAGAGTTTTTAACAAGTCAAATAGAAGAGTTAGAAAAAGAGATGGAGAAATTGGTGGAAGAAACGGAAGAAGGGGAATATATAAAAAGCGTGCCTGGAATTGGAGCAATAATGACAGCAATAATATTAGGAGAGGTAGGAGATATAAAAAGATAGCTGGAAAGAAATAAGAAAATTAGCTGGATTAAATCTGTATGAAATAAGTTCGGGAGAACATAAGGGTAAAACACGAATAACAAAAAGAGGAAGACCATTACTCAGAAAAATAATATATCTGATGGCACAAACAACATTAAAACATAATCATGAAATAAGGAAAAAATATGAACAACTTAGGAGAAGAGAAAAGAATCCATTAAAAGTAGTACAAGCGTTAATAGCAATAGGGCTGAAAATGATAAGGATAGTATTTAAACTAGCAAAAAGTAAGATAAAGTACGAACCAGAGAAAGTTTATGTATAGGTGAGAAGGCAGTATCTCTCCATTAGGAGAAAATCCAGGATACGAGAACAAGCAAACTCACCATACCTCAAATAGGACGAAGGAATGTTAGGACGGTAAACGATCCTGATGGACATAAGAGGGTTAGTTTGAGGGGAAAATGGTGAGATAGTATTAAAAAATACAAATGGTAAGGAGGTATTTGATTTAACATAAAGGTTAACTAAAGATAGGTAAAAAAACAGCTGAAAAAAGAAAGTAACTAATTAACTCTTTTTAAAAATAAAAGGGAAAGAATGATATTTTCAAAAAATTAAGAAAAAACAAGTTTCAGAAAGCTAATTAAAAATATTTCTTTGAAGAGGAGGAGATTTGAATGAATCCAAAACGCATTAAACGCCTGAATATACTAGTTATGAAAGGCAGCTTAACATGGCTTTACTATAGGTTGAGAAAGATATTTAATTGGAACGAGCTGTAGGAAACCACATGGGAGTATATATATGAAGATTGCATCTATTATGAACCGCGCGCAATTGCTATATTTGATGATTACCACCCGTTTGATAAATTCAGGCATATCACTTAGAAATATCCCTTCTGTTTTATATTCATGCCAAATAGAAATATTGTTATAGACACATAGTATGTTCCACTGCGTTATGATATATGCAGTTTAATACGCAGTCTTGTGGAAGAATATAAGATGACAGATCAAATGATTGTTAACTGCCTTAATTTTTTAGGTATAAAACCTTATGAACATACAAGATCTAAAGAGTTTACGTTGAGGAATATAAGATATTTAAGGTATCAAGTGTGCAATATAAAGAAGGACAAAGCGGAATGGTAGGCTATACAAAGCAGTAGGTAATAATAAATGAAATATGAAAGAGCAACTGTTTAAATATTACACCAGGTACTGATAATATGAACAACATCAACTAACTCATAGCACGTGAAGTAAAAGTGTAATAGTAGAATAAAGCCAAGAAATAATATAGTTGTATATATTAATTTGAATTTCTTGAATTGGGATGCTTAAAATAAAAGAAAATACAATAGTTAAGTAAAACGAAAGCCCTCCAAAAACGGAGGGTTTTTGTGTCTGCCTATATGTAACAAAATCGTAACGTTCTAAAGGCTAATAAATAAAGGGGTTATAAATACCCCCTGGGAACTAGAGGTGGTCTGGGCGGTGGGACTTGAACCCACGACCTCCAGATCCCGATTCTGGCGTTCTAGCCAACTGAACTACGCCCAGATTCTACTTGATATTTTAACATAGTTAATCTTTTTCTTCAATACAAAAATCATCGCAATATTCAGATTCTATTTGTATAGTAGAATGTGAAATACCATTTTTATTTAGAATAGCTTTAATTTCTTTTAAGTAGTTATCATAGTCTTTTCCTATAACTTTTATGTGAGATTCAATAAAAAGATTATTGCCGTCAAGAGACCATATATGAGTATGATGCATATCTTTGACAAATGGTAAGGATTCAATTTTATCTTTAATAATTTCAAAATTAACACCATCTGGTACAGCCTGCATAGTTATTGTTATAGCATCTTTTAAAATATTAATTGATTCTATAATTATATAGGCAGAGATTAAGAAAGTTATTATAGGATCTAAGATATACAAATTATAAAATTGCATTATATGACCAGTTATTATTATGGCAATTGAAGATAATAGATCGCTTAAAATATGGAGAAAAGAAGATTTTAGATTTAGGTTTTCTTTACTATGTGAAAAGAGTAAAATTGCAGTAAGTAAATTTCCGGCAAGTCCAATATATGCAATAATAAGCATTATGTCTGTATTAATTTCATTAGGTTGAATGATTTTTCTGATACCTTCAACAATTAATGAAAAAGAAATGGCAAGAAGTACTGTGGTATTAATTATTGCAGCAATTGTTTCGGCACGTTTATAACCATATGTGAATTTTAAATCTCTTGGTTTTTTAGAAATTTTTCTTGCAAAGTAACTTGTTAAAAGTGCACCTGTATCACTTAAGTTATGTAAAGCATCTGAGACTAGAGCAAGACTTCCTGAGATTATTCCTCCTATTATTTCCGATAGTGTAATTGCAAGATTAAAAAAAACTGAAAACAGTAATTTTACTCCAACAATGTCTGAATTTCCATGATGGTCATGACTATGCATTCTTGCTACCTCCTCTAAATTCTTCAAGATGTTCAAGTGCAAAATTGATGATTGTTTTTACATGTTCATCATAAAGTTTGTAGTATACTCTCCTTCCAACTTTTGAATATTTTACTAGGTTGGTTTGCCTTAAAATACGTAATTGATGAGAAACCGTAGATTGTGTAGTGTTCAAAAACTCTTGAAGTTCTGAAACACTACATTCTTTTTTTGAAAGCGCAATCAAGATTTTTAATCTTGTTTGGTCAGATAAAATTTTAAAAAATTCAGAAAGTTGGTATATAGATTCATCCATAAAGATTCCTCCTTGAATTATAATTTATTGCATATATGTATAATTGTACATATATATTATATACTAAACAATAATTTTTGTAAAGATTAACTTCCATTTTTCATTTTTTTTGAATTTGAATGGTATACTTTAGGTGTAAAAAGCTGTGTGGGGGTGAAAAAATGGTTGAAAGATACGCGCTAGAGCCACTTAAAAGTCATTGGACGTTGGAAAGTCAGTACAAAAGATGGCTCGAGGTTGAACTTGCTGTTATTAGAGCATACGAGGAGCTTGAAGTAGCGCCAAAGGGCACATATGAAAGAGCCAAAAAAAATTCATATCTAAATGTAGAAGAAATACTTGAAACTGAAAAGGTAGTTGATCATGATGTAATAGCTTTTATTAAAGTTGCAACATCAAAAATGGGCGATGAATCAAGGTATTTTCATTTTGGACTTACATCGTCAGATGTAGTTGATACTGCAAATAGTTTAGCACTTTTAAGGGCTACAAGGTATATATACGATGAACTTGAAAATCTGCATGAAGTTTTATTAAAGAAAGCTTTTGAATATAAAAAGCTGCCTACAATAGGAAGAACTCATGGAGTTCATGCCGAACCAACTTCTTTTGGTTTGAAATATCTCTCCTGGGCAGCAGAGATTGAAAGAAATATAGAAAGACTTAAAAATGCTATGGATGAAATTTCAGTAGGTAAGTTATCAGGTGCTGTAGGAAATTATGCAAATATTGATCCCGAAGTTGAAAAACTTGCGCTTTCTTATCTTTCCCTAAAGCCTGTTAAAGTTGCAACTCAAGTAATACCAAGAGATATTCATGCAAATTTAATAAATGTATTCGCATTAATTGCAAGTGCTATAGAAAGAATTGCAGTAGAAATTAGACATCTACAAAAGACAGAAACATTAGAGGTACAAGAACCTTTCAAAAAAGGTCAGAGAGGTTCATCAGCTATGCCGCATAAGAAGAACCCAATACTCTGTGAAAGGCTTACGGGGATGTCAAGAGTGATTAGGAGTTATGTAAATAGTGCGTTGGAAAATATTGTCCTATGGCATGAGAGAGATATTTCTCACTCATCTGTTGAAAGATACATGTTTCCTGATATTACAATGACCTTGTTTTATATGATAAAAAAGGCGACTTATCTAATTGAAAATTTAACAGTTTTTGAAGACAATGTAGTTAAAAATATTGATAAGACAAAAGGCTTAGTCTATTCACAGAGAGTCCTTTTGAAATTAGTAGAAAAGGGTTATACAAGAGAAGAAGCATATAAAGAAGTACAAAAAATAGCATTAAAATGTTGGGAGAATAAAAGTTCATTTAAAGATGAAGTAAAAAACTATTTTAAATTTTCTCAGGAAGAAATTGATGAAATATTTAATCCTGAGTATTATCTGAGAAATATAGATTTAATTTATGAAAGATTTAAATAACAAAATCCCCGGTTTTAACACCGGGGATTTTGTTGTTTGATTAGCCATTATAATATCGCTTTACCTGTTTCTTTATCAAATACATGCATTGTATTCATATCGAATACCAAATCAATTTCTTGTTCTTCTTTTGCCTCGGTTTTTGGATCAACAACTGCAACCAACTTATCTTCGCCTGCTACAAGGTGTAATATAGTTTCGCTACCAAGTGGTTCAACTACGTCAACTTTAGCTCTGGCAGTATTTTCTCCTTCTTTTGGCAGCATAGCAAACATCTTGTCATAAATATTTTCAGGTCTAATTCCAAAGATAATGTCTTTATCGATATATTTTTCAAGAGTTTCTTCGAATTGAGATGGTACTTTGAGTTTTAATCCACTCGATTTAATCCATAAACCATTTTCTCTAATAATTTTTGCATTAACAAAATTCATAGCAGGGCTACCAATAAATCCAGCAACAAATGTGTTTGCTGGCTTGTTGTAAATTTCGTGTGGTGAGCCTATTTGTTGAATTACACCATCTTTCATAACTATAATTTTGTCAGCCATTGTCATAGCTTCAATTTGGTCATGAGTAACGTAAACAATAGTTGCTTCGAGTCTATGGTGAAGCTTCTTTAATTCAGATCTCATTTGAGTTCTCAATTTTGCATCAAGGTTAGATAGAGGTTCGTCAAATAAGAAAACTTTTGGATTTCTTACTATAGCCCTACCAACAGCAACTCTTTGTCTTTGACCACCAGAAAGTTGCCTTGGTTTCCTATCAAGATATTCTTCAATTCCCAAAATTTTTGCAGCTTCTTTTACTCTTCTATCAATTTCATCCTTAGGAACTTTTCTTAGCTTTAAACCAAATGCCATATTGTCATATACTGTCATGTGTGGGTAAAGTGCATAATTTTGGAAAACCATAGCAATATCTCTATCTTTTGGTTCAACATCGTTCATAACTTTACCATCAATTTTTAATGTACCTTTTGTAATTTCTTCAAGCCCTGCAATCATTCTCAAAGTGGTAGTTTTTCCACAACCAGATGGACCTAGAAGCACTACAAATTCCTTGTCTTCTATTGTGAATGTTGCATCCTTTACAGCTTCTACCTTTCCATCATAGATTTTCCATACGTGTTCTAACTCAACCTTTGCCATCTTTTACACCTCCTAATCATTATCAGAAAAAAGATCATTTATATTTAAATCTTTAAATTTTGAGGGATCACCTATTTCAAGTAAGTATAATTCCCATACATTTTCTAAAAAACTTACTATTTTTTCAAATTTATCAAAGTCTATGATTACAGAAACAGGTTTTCCATTTTTAGTTATAATTACATTATTTTCACGAGATTCATCTATTACTTTTGAAAATTTTGCTTTTGCTTCAGCAATGCTATAGTAAATATTTTTGTTTTTTAAATTCAAATACAATCCCTCCTTGACTATAATTATAGTCATTTTTTTAGAAAAGAATAACACAAAATTAAATTGTTACTTTAAAGAAACAAAAAATTAAGGAAATAGGTGTAAAATTTGACTGAACGGTCAATAAAAATTGGAGGTGTTAGGATGGCTGTAGGCGGAATAAAAGGTATGATTTATAGGCAAGCGGGGAAGATGATTAACTCATTTGTGAGAAAAGCAGATACTCAATCTTTTGCAAAGTTATTGTTTACAGTTGGAGCTTTGAGTAAAGAACCTGCAAAAAGTGGTTTGAAGAAATTAGGTTTAATGGCTCAAGAAGAACATCCTATGATCAAAAAGTGGATAGAGATTTTCCAAAAGTCAAGCCCAAAGTGTACTGAAAAGATTATCAACAACCTTATTATTAACGAATGGGCAATTGGTGAACCTTTGAGACAAAAAAATATGGAAAAGGAGAAAGTTGTTCTTCCAAAACTTGGAGTTATAAGTCCTACATATGCATGTAATTTGAATTGTATTGGATGTTATGCAGGGCTTTATGGAAGAAAGTATGAACTTTCAAAAGAAGAAGTAAGAAGCATTTTAAAACAAGGTGAAGAGCTTGGAATTTTCTTCTGGATTATTACTGGTGGAGAACCTTTCTATTGGCCACATCTTCTTGAAATTTTAGAAGAATTTGATCAACACTACTTTATGATTTACTCCAATGGAATTTTGATTAATGAAGAAAAAGCTAAAAAATTGTCAGAACTTGGGAATGCTACTATAGCAATTTCAGTTGAAGGATTTGAGGAAGAAACAGATTGGAGAAGAGGTAAAGGTGTATTCAATGCTATTCAAAATACATGGGAAAGACTAAGAAGATATGGTGTACCATTTGGAGCAAGTGTTACTGCTACTAGAAAGAACCATGATGTTATAATGAAAGATGAATTTTGGGATTTTCTTGCTGAAAATGGTGTAGCATATACTTGGGTATTCCAATTCATGCCAGTGGGAATGAATCCATCAATGGATCTTGTGCCTACTCCAAAGCAGAGATACGAAAGGTTCTTTAAAACAGATGAAGTAAGATTAAGTGGAAGGTTTGCGTTTGTTGCAGATTTTTGGAACCATGGTTTCTTAACACACGGATGTTTATCAGCTGGTTCAAAATATTTCCACGTAAATGCAAAGGGTTATGTTGAACCATGTGTTTTCCAACAATTTGCAAAAGATAGTATAAGAGAAAAAACATTGCTTGAAATATTTAAATCTCCATTCTTTGAAGCATATAAGAGAATGATTCCATTCTCAAATAATCTTTTCAGACCATGTCCTATTATTGATAATCCAAAAGTGTTTAGAGCAATGGTAAAACATTTTGATGCAATTCCACAACATGAAGGATCAGAAAAAGTAATTACGGAATTAGCACCTGAGATAGATAAACTTGCTGAAGAATGGAAACAATATGCAGATAAACTGTGGTACGAACATGGTTATGTCGAAAGATACCCTGTAAATAGAGGAATTTACAACTATGAGACAAGAATGAAGAGATACGCAAATAGAGAAGAAGCACTCAAAGTTGATAAAAAGTTAGAATTATAATTAACGCGGGGGGTTATTTCCCCCCGCTTTAAGAGGTGTATTAATGGCAAGGAAAAACACGAAGATATTGATTTTAGAGGCTGCTAAAAAAGCATTTTCGGAAAAAGGATATGATGCTGTAAGCATTGATGAAATCGCACAGATTGCAGGTGTGCGAAAATCTTTAATTTATTATTATTTCCCAAGTAAAGAAGCACTTTTTGAAGAGGTATGGATTAAATCTATTGAAGAGTTGGAAAACGAATTATTTGGAGTCGACGAGAGTGATTCTTCTTATGTTGCAAGGATAAAAAATTTTTTGAAAAGGTATATTGATTTTTTGACAAGCAAGAAGGCAATTTCTGATCTTTTGCGTCGTGAGAAGACAAAGGTTATAGATCAAGAAAATTGGAAAAATGCTAGGGAAAAATACGAAAGTTTTTTGGGAAAGATTGAAAGTTTGATAGTTGAAGGTAAGAAGAAAAAAATAATTAATGAGGAAGTAGACCCAAAAGCTGCTACAGATATGATTGCAAGTGTTGATTCGTTACCAAGAAAAGGATTGTTAAAATCAGTGGAGAATATGTTAATAAAAATTTTACTTAAAGATAATACGTAAACTTTACATAAACGATTTATGTGGTATAATACTAATGATAAAAATGATAAAATAATTAGGAGAGGTGAGTAAATTGAAAAAGGGAATTCACCCAGAGATGAAATTGATAACAGTAAAATGTGCTTGTGGAGCAGAACACAAATTTTACAGTGCAAAAGAAAATGTGAGAATTGACGTGTGTTCAAGTTGTCATCCATTCTACAAAGGTGCAGGCGCAGCAGGAATGATAGTTGATACAGAAGGAAGAATTGAAAAATTCAAGAAAAAATATAATTTAGATTAATGTGGCTATAATGCGGGGAGCATTAGCTCCCAAATTATTTTTTTAAACCATAGGGAGGTTTTGCGTGTATGGAAGTTGGGCAAGTAGTAAAGGGAAAAGTAGTGGAGATACTAAAGTTTGGAGCTAACATTGAACTAGAGGATGGAGAAAAGGCGTTTGTACATATCTCAAAGATTGCACCTACATATGTTAAGTCAGTGAGTGATCACTTATCACTAGGGCAAGAAATCGAAGGTAAAATTGTAGGAAAAACTAGAGATGGGAAATGGGAATTAACTCTAAAAGATACTTCAGCTAACAGCAGTGAAGGAAAAAGCGAAGAAAAGAAAGTAAACAATGATTTTGAAAAAAAGCTTGCAAAGTTTATGAAAGATAGTGATAGAAAGCTTTCTGAATACAGAAGAAGACTTGATAAAAAAAGAGGAAAAAAAGAAAGAAGATAATTAAAAACGCCCACTTAAAGTGGGCGTTTTGTTTTTATTAACATTAATTTTATTTTAGATAGTTAATTTTCTTGATTTTTTCTTTTCAACTTTTTTACATAGGTTTGCTGGACAGACATTATCAATTATGTGCATTTCAAATTCTTCTTTAAAGTTATCTATTAATGAAAGTAATGGTACTGGGAAGCTTTGACCCAATCCACACAAAGCCGCTTCTTTTGCTACATTTGATATTTCAATCAAGTGTTCTAGATCATCCATAGTTGCTTCAAATTTTGACATTTTTTCAAGAATTTCTACAGCAATTTTTGTTCCTTCTCTACAAGGTGTACATTTTCCGCATGATTCATGTCTGAAAAATTCCATTACATTTTTAGCAATATCAACAACACAATGTGAATCATTAACACCTAGTATGACTCCTGAACCAAGGCTTACACCGTATTTTGCGAATGAATCATAATCAAGTGGAACATCTAATTTACTTTCATCTATGAAGGTTCCGGCAATTCCACCAGTTTGAACCATTTTAAGTTTTCCACCAGAAATTCCACCAGCATATATTAAAAGTTCCTTTACAGTTACACCCATCGGTAGTTCGACAATTCCTCTATTATTTAAATTACCTGCAAAACAGAACACCTTAGTACCAGGTGAATTTTCTGTTCCAATTTGCTTGAACCATTCAGCACCATTAAGAATTATTTGTGGTACATTGGCAAGAGTTTCTACATTATTAATAACCGTTGGTTTTCCAAATAACCCCTTTTGAGGTGGAAATGGTGGTTTTAACCTAGGTCTTCCAGCATGTCCTTCAATTGATTCAAGCAATGCAGTTTCTTCTCCGCAAATGTATGCCCCTGCACCTAGACGTATTGAAAGATCAAAATTAAAACCACTATTGAGTATGTTTTCACCTAAAAATCCATATTCATATGCATCGTTTATAGCTTTTTTAATATTTTCAATGGAGCCATAGTATTCTCCTCTAATGTAAATATAACCTTTTGTTGCGCCAACAGCATAGCCGGCAATTATCATGGCTTCAATAACACTATGAGGGTCACCTTCCATTATTAATCTATCTTTATACGTTCCTGGTTCACCCTCATCGGCATTACAAACAATGTACTTTTGATCTGCATCAGTTTTGTATGCAAATTCCCATTTTAATCCAGTTGGAAAACCTGCTCCTCCCCTTCCTCTAAGTCCGCTTTCTTTAATTTCATTGATTATTTCCTCAGGTTTCATTGATAATGCCTTTGCGAGTGCAAAATATCCATCATTTGCAATATATTCATCAATATTTTTTGGGTCAATTTTTCCAATATTTCTAGTAACTATCTTATATTCTTTTGTAATACTTTCCTTTTTAGATATTAGTTCATTTGGTGATATTTCAAGATCAAGAACTTTTCTACCTTTTAATATGTGTTCTTCAAATACTTTCTTTACATCGGTTACTGAACTAACACTGTAATAAACATTATCTGGCATGATTGCAACTGTAACTCCAGAATAATTTCCCATGGTTCCAGTTTCTAAAACTTCGACCAAATTAGATAGATTAAATTCTTCGATTAGATTTTTAAAAACTTTAACAAATTCTTTTGCTCCTAAAAGAATACTATTACTGTCAACCGATACAAGGATTGTTATTGGCTTCATAAAGATTCACCCCCTTTGAGATTGTTAATAATTTCTCTGACTTTTTGGGGGGTGAGGTCACCATAGTATTCATTGTTAATCATAATAACTGGGGAAACACCGCACAGTCCCAAACACCCAGATTCTTCTAGTGTAAAAAGACCATCACTCGTTGTTTGATTAAAATCAATTTTTAATTCTTCTTTTAGTGTGTTTATAATTTCTCTTCCATTTGCAACATGACAAGGTAGACTTGTACATACTCTTATTACATATTTTCCTCTTTTTTTGGTTGAAAACATTGAATAAAAGGTTAATACCTCATATATTTTTGAAGTGGGTATTTTTAATTCTTCACTGACTACTTCAGCAGCATATTCTGGTATATAATTATTTTCAACCTTTTCTTGAATTTTATGCAAAATATATATCAAAATATCTTGTTCTTCCAAACGTTCATTTTTGGCTTCGTGAACAATTTTTTTAATTTCTTCCTTTGCGAGCATAAAGCGCGACCCCCTTTATCCCAAGATTTTATTGTACAGCAGGAGTTACTTTACTAATTGCTCCAAATCTACATACTTCAATACAGCTTCCACATTTTACACAAGCATCTTGATCAATTTCGTGAACTTTTTTGACTTCTCCGTTGATAGCATTTACTGGACATACTCTAGCACATGCTGTACAACCAACACATTTTTCAGGATTAATGACATAGCTAATTAAATCTTTACACTTCTTTGCCGGACAAGTTTTGTCTCTAACATGTGCAAGATATTCATCTCTATAATACCTAAGAGTTGATAGAACTGGGTTTGGTGCAGTTTGGCCAAGACCACAGAGTGATGAATCTTTAATTACATTGGCAAGATTTTCCAATATTTCTATGTCTTCTTCCGTTCCTTCGCCTTTTGTTATTTTGTCCAAGATTTCATACATTTTCTTTGTTCCTTCTCTACATGGGGTACATTTTCCACATGATTCATCAACAGTAAACTCGAGGAAAAACTTTGCGACGTCAACCATACAATCATCTTCATCAAGAACAATCATACCGCCTGAACCAACTATTGCACCAAGTTGTTGTAGTGATTCGTAATCTACTGGAGTATCAAAATATTCTTCAGGTATAACACCACCGCTTGGCCCACCAGTTTGAACTGCTTTAATTTTTTTACCAGTTGGTGATCCACCACCAATTTCATATATTAATTCTCTTAAAGTGATCCCCATTGGAACCTCAACAAGCCCAGTATTTTTAACTTTACCTGCTAATGCAAAAACTTTAGTTCCTGGAGATTTTTCAGTTCCCCATTGTCTAAACCATTGAGGGCCATGATATATAATTGGTGGAACACAAGCAAGTGTTTCAACGTTGTTTATATTACTTGGTTTTCCCCAAAGTCCTTTTTGTGCTGGGAATGGTGGTTTAACTCTTGGCTGACCTCTTTTTCCTTCAATTGAATGCATTAATGCTGTTTCTTCACCACAAACAAAAGCACCAGCACCAATTCTAATTTCAATATCAAATGAGAAATCTGTTCCAAGGATATTTTCACCTAGAAAGCCATATTCTCTAGCTTGATTTAATGCAACTGTAAGTCTTTCAATTGCAATTGGATATTCAGCTCTAACGTAAACAAATCCCTTTGTAGCACCAATTGCATATGCAGCGATTGTCATTGCTTCAATTATTGAATGAGGATCTCCTTCAAGGATTGACCTATCCATGAATGCACCAGGGTCACCTTCATCAGCATTACAGATCATATATTTTTCATCACCTGGTGATTTTCTTGCAAATTCCCATTTTAGTCCTGTTGGAAATCCAGCTCCACCTCTACCTCTAAGACCACTTTCTTTTACAACTTCAATTACTTGTTCTGGTGTCATTTCTTTTAAGGCTTTGTGAAGCGCAAAATAACCGTCGCGGGCGATGTATTCATCAATGCTTAAAGGATCAATAATACCGACGTTTCGAGTAGCAACTTTAACCTGTCTTGAAAAGAATGGAATCTCTTTTTGTGGCTGTGGAACTATTTTTCCCTTATCACCTTTGTATAAATATTCTTCTACTACTCTTCCTTTAAGTAGGTGTTCTTCAACAATTTTTTCAGCTGCTTCAGGTGTTAATTTTTGATAGTAAACACCTTCTGGATGAATTACCATAATTGGGCCTAAACTACATGCACCCATACAACCAGTTTCAACAATGTTTATTGTATCTTGAAGATTGTATTCTTTTATTTTTCTTTCGAGAACATCTTTTACACTTTCTTCACCAGCGGAAATACAAGCACCACCAGCACAAATAAGTATTGTATTGGTAGTTAAAGGCATTTTTTTCAGACCTCCTTATTTTTTACTTATATGACTCCAAGTCCTTACTATTACTATGTCAAAAAATTATCTTTTTAATAAATACTCTTCTACAATTTTTCCGTTAATAAGGTGTTCCTTGACGATTTTTTCAACTGCTTCAGGAGTAAGTTCTTTATAAATAATTTTGTCAGGGAGAATTGAGATTACTGGTTTAAAATTACATGCATCCATACAACCAGATTCTTCAATAGTAACTTTTTCTTGAAGGTTGTATTGTTTGATTTTTTCTTCAAGCACTTTTTTAATCATTTTTCCATTAGTTGAACAACAACCATCTGTGCAAACCAAGATTTTTTTATTTTGAGACATTTTATCCCTCCAATTACTCTCCTCTTTTCACTATTAATTCTCCAACCTGCTCTCCTGCTACAATATGTGATTTAATAATTCTCTTTGCATTTTCTGGAGTAACGTGTCCATATATTACTGGAATTTCACCATCAAGTTCAACTTTTATTGTTGGTTCAACTTCACAAAGTCCCATACAACCAGATTGAACAACTGATATGTCGTCTATATTTAGCTCACTTAATGTTTCGACAATTGCTTTTAAAGTATCTTTAGCACCGGCAGCAATTCCACAAGTTCCCATTGCAACTATTATTCTTCCTCTTTTTCCTTCTTCACGCATTTTTACATTTTTTAATGTATTTTCTTTGATTTTCATAAGTTCTTCTAAACTTTTTATTTTACCCATTATTACCCCTCCCCTTTGTACTTTTTAATTATCCCTGGAACCATATCAGGTGTAACTTTTCCATAGAAATCTTTTTCCCCAACAAGTACAACAGGTGCCATACTACATGCACCAAGGCATCTAACGCCATGAACTGAAAATTTACCGTCTTTTGTAACTTCTGATTCTTCAACGCCAAGTTCATTTAAGAACCTTTCCATGACTCTGTCTGCACCCTTAACGTAACAGGCTGTTCCAAGACAAATCTTTATTTGGTTTTTTCCCTTTGGTTTTGTGGAAAAGAAATTATAGAATGTTACAACACCGTAGACTACTGAAGAAGGAATGTTGAGTTTTTTAGCAACATGGTCTTGAACTTCTTGGGGAAGCCAGCCGAAAAGTTCCTGAGCTTTGTGGAGAACATTAATTAAAATACCTTTTTTTCCTTTTAGTTCTTCAATATAAGCATCTAGCTCTTTGTAGAGCTCGACATGTTTTTCACAAACCGCCAACATGGCCACCTCCTATTTTATAATACCATCCCAACATTATTATATCACTAAAAGTAAAAAATTTCACTTTTAAAATGTTATATTTAGAATAACAATTTTTTAATTATTTGCTATTTTTTCATATTTATTGAACATATTAAAAATCCCCCGTTAAATTCGGGGGATTTTGGGCTTATTCAAAAAATGTATTTAAAATTTTGTTTTCTATGACTCTTTCTTCGTCAAAATCGTCAAGTTGGAGATACCATTTCATTGTCTCAATAGCAGCTTTTAAAGGTATCATACCAATTATTTCGGAATTTAAAACTGGTACTCCATATCTTTGTGCTTCTCTCTTTATTGTTTCAAAGACTCTAAATATTGGTGATTTTTTGTAATTGGTAAGATTCATAGAAACTTGCACAATACCTTTTTCTTTTAATTCAATTCCTATAGCCTTTACATATCTAAATCCACCACTTATATGTCTCACTGCTTTTGCAATTTTGTCTGCAATTTTTATATCGTTTGTACCAAGGTTTACATTAAAGGCGATCAAGTATTCTCTTGCACCGACTGCTACAACACCGGCTGATGGATGAACTTGATCTGGCCCAAAATCAGGTTTCCATTTTGGATCCTTTATTTTTTCGAAAAATCCTTCAAATTCTCCTTTTCTTATTTTTGCGAGGTTTTCTCTATCAGGTGAAGTTGCAGATTTTTCATATAAATAAACTGGAATGTTCAATTCTTTTCCTATTCTTTCACCTACTCTTTTAGAAAGTTCTATACATTCTTCCATGGTTGTATTCATTACTGGAATAAAAGGTATAACATCAGTTGCCCCCATTCTTGGATGTTCTCCACTATGACTTCTTAAATCAATAAGTTCAGTTGCCTTTTTTACCATGTCAAAAATTGCATTTTCAATTTCTTCAGGTTCTCCTACGAGGGTTACAACAGATCTGTTGTGATCAAAGTCCATTGACCAATCTAAGATCTTTACTCTTTCGTACTTTTGAGCTTCTTCGATTATTTGTCTTACAACTTCTTCTCTTCTTCCTTCACTAAAATTTGGAACAGATTCGATTAATTTCATAGTTCCCCCTCCTGTTTTTTAATTAATTCTAAAATTTCGTCAGATATGCTTGGATTTGAAAAGATATAACTATCTTTAGAAAATAATTTTGGCGTATTTCCATTGAAGTTAATTATTTTTCCACCAGCTTCTTTGACAATTATATAAGCAGCTGCAATATCCCATGAATTTGCTTTTTTTGCAACAAAAAAATCAAATTTATTTGCAGCAACATAACAAGCAGATAAAGCTGCACTTCCTATTATCCTTATTCTTTGAACCTTGTTTTCGACATTTGAAATAAATTTACCGGTAAAGTTTTTGTGAAATCCTGTACTTCCAATACTTTCTTTTAAAGTTATATTTTTTGTAATTTTTAGTCTTGAGTGATTTAAAAATGAACCTTCATCTTTTATTCCAACAAATAGCTCTTCAGTAAATGGATTAAAAACTACTCCAAAAATTGGCTTTTCATTTTCGAAATATGCTATAGAAACACCGAAATTTGGTAGACCGTGTATGTAATTTATAGTTCCATCTATTGGATCTATTATCCAAAGGTTCTTACTTTTTTCATAAAGGTTTCCTTCTTCTGCTATAAACCCATCTTCTGGAAAAAACTTTTTTATTTTTGAAACTATCATATTCTGAGCATTCTTATCATAGTCAGTAACAAGGTCCTGAAAATTTTCTTTTTCATATACATTGTCGACATTTCCCCAGTATTGAAGTATATAATATCCAGCACTTTTTGCTATATTAATAGCCAAATCAAGCTTATTCATTACTTTCAACTCCTTTTAATAAATAATCAAAGACTTTTCTTGCAAAAGGTGCAGCCATTTCGGAACCACTTCCTCCATTTTCAAACATGACGACTACAGAGTATGTTGGATCCTCTATTGGGCCAAATCCTGCAAACCATGAATGTGCTTTTTTGCTTTTGCTAACTTCTGCGGTCCCTGTTTTACCAGCAATTTTGTATGGCGCGTCTTTAAAGCTTAAATATGCAGTTCCACGGTTTTTCAAGGTTCCATCGTTGTAAGTGGTAACTTCAAGAAGTCCTTCTTTGATTGTAGACCATATTTTATCGGGTAAAGATACTTCATTAGTATATTCTACTTTTTCTGATTTTAATAAATGTGGTCTTGGCGTTTTACCATTATTTGCAATTGTTGTATAGAAATTTAAAATTTCCAAAGGTGTTAAAAGTATATATCCCTGACCAATACCTGTTAATATTGTATCTCCAGGATACCATATAGTTTTAAACTGCTTTTCTTTCCATTCTCTCGAGGGGAATATTCCAGATTTTTCTTCAATGTCAATTTTTGTTAAATCAGAAATTTTAAATATATCTGCTACACTTTTAATTTTATCAATTCCTATCTCTAATGCAATTGTATAAAAATATACATTACAGGAGACTCTGAGAGCTTTGATTAGATCTGTTTCCTCATGACCGCTTAAAAGCCAATCATTGAAGATTGCAATAGTTTTTCCAGAACTTGATTTGTATTCATATCTTCCAGTACAATTTAAAGTAGCCGAAGTACTTTCTGATAAAAGATAGGCAATTGCAATTAGTGGTTTTATTGCAGAACCTGGGGAATAGAGCCCCATTGTAGCTCTATTTAAGAGAGGATTTGATGGATCGTTTACTATCTTTTGCCAGGTGAATTTGTCAATATCGTAAAAATTTTCTTCTAAGTTTGGGTATGAAACTAAAGCTAGAATTTCACCATTTTTAACATTTTCTACTATTACAGCACCTGGATTGTTAATTTTTTTCATTTCGTCATAAATGTATTTTTGTAAATTAAGATCTAAAGTTAAAGTGATATCTTCCCCATTTTCCGGTTCAGTTTGAATTATTCTTTGTTTTACCTTTCCTGAAGGGCTTGAGAAAATTAATTCACTACCGATCTTTCCCTGTAGTAGGCTGTCATATGTTTTCTCAATTCCAGAACTTCCAATTCCTTGTGAGTTAACGTATCCTACAATGTGGAAGGCTTCAGGTACATAGAATCTTTTTTCCTCGTAATGTATATACAACCCAAGTTTTTCAAGCTCATATATTTGATAATTGTCTAGATAAGCTTTTCCAGAGCTTATTAGATCAAGTATCTGCTTATCTGTTAAATAAGGCTTTAAAGATTCTATATCAATATTACTGTTATATTCAATATATGGAATTTTCTTGCTCCATGCAATTTTAAAACCGTTTCTATCAAAAATAGTTCCACGGTTTCCTTTTGTTAGTATAGTTTTTTGCATTAGTGAATTAATAAATTCTTTATGTTGTGAATGCTCAATAACTTGAATTTTGAAAAGAAAAAATACAAGTATTAGAAAAAAGGATAAAAAGATTGTAAAAACTAATTTATACCTCATATTTCTCCCTTAATTCTAAAGTTTTTTTGAGTCTTTTGAGAGTTTTTTCTTTTCCTAAAACTACAATTGATTCAAATAAACCAGGTGTTACTAGTTTTCCAAGTAGGGCTCCACGAATAGTTTGAAATACTCTTTTGGTTCCTATTTCAAGTTCACTTGAAATATTTCTTAGTGTTTCCTCTACATTTTCAATTGTGTAATTTTGCAGTTTTTCAAATCTTTCTAAAGCGTTTTTTAAAATTTTTTCTGCGTTTTCATTCAATAGAAATTTCTTAATGTATCTATCCTCATAGCTATAGTCATCAAAAAAGAATGGAATAGAAATTTCTTTTAGTTGTTCTAATGTATTTACCTTTTCTCTACATATTAAAAGTACTTCTTTAATATAATTTTTGCTGTTATGTTCTAAGGAGATATTTTTGTCTTTTAGATAATTTAAGAATTCATTTATTAAAATTTCTATATCAATTTTTCTTAGATGTTGACCGTTAACCCATTCGAGTTTTTTATAATCAAAAATTACAGATTTATTTGATATTTTAAAAGGATCGAATTCATTAATTTTTTCATGAACATCAAATATTTCTTCTGAGGTACTCCATCCAAGAATTGCAAGATAATTTAGCAAAGCTTTATTTAAAAATCCATTTTCTTTAAAGAAATCAACAGAAGTACCTCCGTGCCTTTTACTAAGAGGAGTTCTATCATTTCCAAGAATTAACGGAATATGCATAAAAACAGGATGTTGCCAATTAAAAGCATTATATATCATTATCTGTTTTTGCGTATTTGAAAGATGATCTTCACCTCGAAATACATGGGATATTTCCATTAAATGGTCGTCAATTACAACGGCGAAATTATATGTGGGGAATCCATTGGATTTTATTATAATAAAATCGTCTACAAGATTGTTGTCAAATATCATTTTACCTTTTAACAGATCATTAAAGGTTGTAGTTCCTTGTTTTGTAACCTTAAATTTTACAACAATTGAAAAATTTTCTTTATTTGCATATTTTTCAGGAAATTCGTAAGATTGTTCAATTTCTTCTTGGCCGTGATAGACTGCATAATATGCTTTTTTTTCGCTTATAAGGATATCAACATATTTCTTGTAAATATCAATTCTTTCACTTTGACGATAAGGTCCAAAATTGCCTCCAACATCTGGACCTTCATCCCAATCAATCTTAAGCCATTTAAGAGCATTTAATATTTTTTCTTCAAATTCTTTTTTAGAACGTTCTGTATCTGTATCTTCAATTCTGATTATAAACTTTCCATTGTTTTTTCGAGCAAACATCCAATTAAATAATGCAGTTCTTGCGCCTCCGACATGAAGATAGCCCGTAGGGCTTGGGGCAAATCTTAATCTAAACATTTAATCATCCTCCTAAAATAGTTCATCTAATATTTTTAAGTCCAGGGTAATATTAAATATAAAATCACTTACCATTTTCTTTCTTAACAAAAAGCCACTTGAATCTTTTGTTAATGGAATAGAAGCACAAAAATACAAAGTATTATCTTCAAAAGCTATAGTATAAAATGGAAACATCTGAGGAATTTTCCAAGATAGTATTGATTGCTGAGAATAAAGTATTTTCTTTTTATTTTGCAATCTTCTTAGTTCAAAAACGTTTAGTCTTTCAACTTTTGCGACATTTTTTGAGAATTTTTGAAAGTTTTTTGAGAGTATAGAATAATTTTTGAAATTAGCTTTTATTATTTTTTTAATGGTTTTAAGGTGATCCTTTTCTATATTTCTATCTATTATAAAAAAAACTTCATCAATTTTTTGCTTTTTAATAGATTTTATAATTGTCTTTAAATTTTCAAAATTTTTCACAAAAGCAATTGAAAAGTTTAGCTTATCTTTTTTCTTCTTTTTTAAAATAAACATATTTCACCCACTTATAATCGCAGTTATTAAATTATTTGGAACAATTTCAAACATTCTATCTTTTTCTGTGACAACTTCGGTAAATTTTGTTTGATCAGCAATTACAAAAAAAGGTTTATCAAAATTTTTTGAAAGTATAGCTAAAAGTTTTGATCCCACTTTATTTATGACACCATTTTCTCCTACACTGTCTGCACCAATAATTACATAATCGCAATTTTCTATATATCTGTGAACTTCAAAATCGTTAATAAGATACACATTTTTCTTGTAGTTTAATAGATTCTTGTATAATATTTTTCCTTCTCCACCTGGATTTGATTCAGGGATATAGATTTCTAATTTTTTGTTGTGAGTTTTGAAAAAGTATTCTAAAGTTCTGCTATTACTTATCGTCATTACTTTTGCGTCAAAATTTAAAAATTTTTTGGCATTTTTAATAGTATTTTCAAAAGTTGTATCAAGTATTTCTTTTATATTATTTATATCTTTATTTTCTTTAATCATCTTGTATATCCATTTAATAACCTGCATTTCAGGTTTTAATTTTATCATTTCCTTTAATATAGATTCTTTATCTTCTATATTTTTAATATTTTCAAGTATCCATTCTGCAATTTCGTGTGAACCTTGAATTGTTAATTTTTTGAAATTTTCAATCAATCCAATAACTCCCTTCTAAAGCTACGTTTAGAAGCTTCTTTTAAAGAGAGATTATCAAAAAAAATTTCGTTAGATTCAGATAAATATTTTTCAATTTCTAATTGTTTATTGTCGTATGAATTAAACCAACTTTCAAATTTTTTAGGGTATTTGACTTTTTTAATATTTAATCTTGTAATAATTTTATTCATTGCTTTTGATTTTGTCATATCTCCAAAAGATGGATGATATGGTCCTGCTACTATTTGATTTTTTTGGTTTTCTGGTACAAAATATCCAAGTCTAATTACTTTAGCCTCATATTGATAAATTAACAATAACATTTCTGATGCAATGTTTACCGCTTCATCTAGTGTTAATGGATTGTATTTTCCTTCTAAATATAGTTTTTCAAGTTCTGTATTTTTGAATATAATTGTAGGATGAATTCTGAACATTTTTACTCCAAGATTTAAAAGTTCTTGTATTGATAGTAGATCTTTTTTTATGGTGTCATTCAAAAGTCCTATCATTAAGTGTGCAGAAATTTCAAAACCAAATTTTTTTAGCAAATTTACGGCGTTCAAGTTATCTTTTCTACTATGCCCTCTATTTGCTGCAGAGAGCACATTGTCAAACATGCTTTGTATACCAATTTCAACAGTTTTAACATTATTTTGCTTTAAAAACTTTAAGTTTTCATAATCTAGCTCATCAGGTCTTGTAGAAATTCGTATTGGAGTATCAGGATAAAATTTTCTCACTAGAGCAATTAATTCTTTTTGCTTTTCAAGGGGGATTGCGGTGAAAGTCCCTCCATAAAAAGCAATTTCTTCAGGTGATTTGTCAAGAAAAAAAGAAAGAGTATTAATTAACTCTTTTTTTGTTGGCATTTTTTCACCCGTCATAGTATATTGATTACAAAAAATGCATCTGCTTTTACAACCAAAGTTTGGTAAAAAAATTGAAAGTATCATTGAAGAAGTTCCTTTACAATCTTACTTACAACTGAGCCATCAGCTTTTCCTTTTACTTTTGCCATTAAGTTTTTCATAACAAGGCCAAACTCTTTTTGAGTAGCGTTTAATTCTTCAATGATTTCTTTTACCATTTTTCTAATTTCATCTTCACTTAACATTTCTGGAGCATATCCTTTTAAAACTTCTAATTCTTGTTCTTCTTCTTTTGCTAAATCTTCCCTGCCTGCCTTTTTATATGCTTCAATTGATTCTTGTCTTTTTTTCATTTCTTTTAAGACTAGTTTTTCAATTTCTTCGTCACTAGCTTCTCCTATTTTTTCTACTTCAAAGTTTTTTATAGCGGAATTTAAGAGCCTAAGTACCCTAACTTTAATCTCGTTTTTTTCTTTCATAGCTTGTTTTAGGTCTTGCATTATCTTTTCTTTTAGCATTAAAATACCTCCTTACTTTTCAAGTTCTACTATTTTATTTATTCTTCTTTCGTGTCTTCCACCTTCAAAATCTGCATTCAAAAATTCTTCCACAATCCATGTTGCAAGTTCAAATCCTATTAATCTTCCAGGAAGGACCAATATGTTTGCATTATTATGATTTCTTGCAAGTTTTCCCATTTCAGGTATCATACAGAGAGCTGCTCTTATTCCCTTAATTTTGTTTGCAGCAATTGACATTCCAATGCCTGTACCACATATGAGTATTCCAAAATCAGCATCTTTATTTACAACAAGTTTTCCAACTTCTTTTGCATAATCAGGATAATCTACACTTTCGGTACTATTTGTTCCTACATCTATAATCTCAATTCCTTTTTTAGATAAATAATCTACAAGTTTATTTTTTAGCTCAAAACCTGCGTGATCCGAACCTATTGCAATTTTCATTTTTTCCCTCCTATTAACTTTTTAGAAAATCTATAGCGGCTTTTATTGTTTCTTTTATATTTAATACTCTATCTAGGCTAGTAAGTCTTAAAAGATTTTTAATATTTTCATTCATATTAACAAGCACAATTTCTCCGCCTTGAAGTTTGAAACTCTTGTGAAGACCTACTAGAATTCCAAGTCCAGAGCTATCAATGTATTTAAGGTGTGAAAGATCCAAAATACAATACTTTTCTCCGTTATTTAAAATATTTTCATGGATAAATTGCTTCATTTTGTAAGCATTAGATATATCAATTTCTCCTGTTATTTTGACAACTGGAATATTTTCTAACTTAGTAACTTCGTACATGAAATTCACCCCCTTAATATATTCTTATAACCCCAACAAGTTTACCTATTACTTTAACATCTTTTGCATCACAAATTATAGGTGACATGCTGCTGTTTTCCGGCACAAGTTCTACCTTATCATTTTTATGATAAAACCTTTTTAAAGTGACTTTGTTGTCGAAAACGACAGCTGCTATTTGACCGTTTGGTATCCTATATTGCTTTTTAAGGATAACATAATCTCCATCAATTATATGTGCTTCTATCATACTCGTTCCTTCAACCCTTAGCGCAAAATAATTTCCATATCCATTAATCATCCTGACTGGTATTTCTATTTCTTCATCTACTAGTTCAAACATTTCAATTCCTTGCCCTGCTGAAATCTTTCCTTTAACTGGTATTGAAACGGTTTCGGGCCTTTTAACAAGAGAAATTGATCTTGAATTTTTGGGATTCCTTGTTATATAGCCTTTTTTTTCTAAAGCTAAAACATGTATATGTGCCCCTCTAGGGGTTAATTTAAAATGTTTTGCAATATCTCTAATTGATGGTGAATAACCATTTTGTTGAATGTAGCTAGTGATAAAATCTAAAACCATTTTTTGACGATTTGTTAGTTCTTTCATATATCAAACACCACCTTTATTGAGAGCTTATTAGCTTTTTTTTCAATTTTTAGATTGTGATACGTAAGTGCTTTAAAAGTTTCACCTTCTATCTTACTGTATGAGCAAAAAGTAGTTTTGTATTTTTTATCTTTTTCAATCTTTACTGGAAAATATCCTAATTCTATAGCTGCAATCCAGTCATTTACAATATCAAATACTCCATCTTCATTTTCTTTTATATCATATTCCTGAACTTTAGCTATGTTACAATTTATATTTTCTACCTTGTATGTATCATGGATTATTTTTAAAATATCTTCCAGAAGGCCTAAAAATGTATCATTCACTATTTCAAATGCAATATCTGCTGTGTGATCAATTTCCCTATACATCATCCTCGCCTCTTATAACAGCAAAGTCTGCTATTTCATCACCTTCGGATAGATTAACTAATTTTACTCCCTTTGTGACTCTCCCAAGAGGTCTTAAACTGTCTAAATTAATTTTCAAAGTCATACCGTTTTTTGTAAAGATCATCATGTTTTCGTTTCCTAAAACATGGGTTACACCTACAATATGTCCGGCTTTAGAGATGTCCGAAATATTTTTTATACCAAGGCCACCACGCTTTTGTATTCTATACTGAGAAGTTTCTGTTAACTTTCCGTATCCTTTACTTGTTACAGTTAAAAGATAATGTTCATCGTCCATTAAAAGTGAAGAACTAACTACAGCATCATCATTTGAAAGCCTTATTCCAATAACACCCATTGCGTTTCTTCCCATTGTTCTAACTTCAGAAATTGGGAATCTAATACACAACCCATTTTTTGTTGCAATTAATATAGTTTGGTCTGGATTATCAATTTTTTGTACAGAAACAAGTAAATCATCACCATCAAATGTTATTGCTTTCATTCCTCTTGAGTTTATATTTTCAAACTCTTTAAGCGAAGTTCTTTTGGCTTTACCATTTTTTGTTACAAAGAATAGTTCGCCTTCAAAGTTATCTACAGAAAGCATTGTGAGAATTTTTTCATCTTGTCCAATATTTAGGTATTTTGCTATTTGTCTTCCGCGGCTTGTTCTTGAATTTTCCTCTATTTGATAGTTGTTTAAAATATATACTTTTCCATATGATGTAAAGAATAACGTTTTTCCATGCAGATGAGTATAAATAATCTCCATAATAGCATCATCATCCATTAAATTTGAGCCTGTAACGCCCTTTCCGCCACGTCTTTGTGTTTTAAATGTGTCAAGGCTCATCATTTTTAAGTAACCTTTTTTTGTAAGCGATAAAACTACTTCTTTATCTGGAATAAGCTCTAATTCATTGAACTCTATTTTTCTTTCTTCGTGATCTAATATTATACTTTTTCTGCTATCTCCATATTCGCTCTTAATTGCTTCAAGTTCTTCGATTATTTTTTCATATACTTTTTGATCGTTTTCTATTAATTCTTTTTCAACTTTCATCTTATTTACAAGATCGTTGTAATCATCGATTAATTTTGAGATTTCAAGTTTGGTTAATCTTCCAAGTCTTAGATCGACGATTGCTTTTGCTTGTGTTTCAGTAAAGTTAAACATATCTATTAATTCATGTATAGCACTGTTTTGATCTTCACTATTTCTAATCACCGAAATAATGGTGTCAATTGATCTTGAAGCTTTAATTAGCCCTTCTAGAATATGGGCTTTTTTGGAGTATTGTTTGTAATAATATTGAGCTCTTCTTCTTACAACCTCAAATCTGTGTTCTACAAAAGCCCACATTAATTCTTTTAAATTCATTAGAACAGGCTTTTTCTCTTTGTCTATAACTAAGAGTTGTGAATGAAATGAACTTTGTAGTTGGGTATGTTTATACAAATTGTTGATTATAATTTCTTCATTAGTATCATTTGGTATTTCAATAACTATTCTAAGCCCTTCTTTGTCGGATTCATCTCTAATATCTTTAATTGGAAGACTCGATTTTTCTGCATACTCAACTATTTTCTTTATTAAATCAGCTTTGCTTATATTGAAAGGAATCTCCGTTATAACAATATTTTTCTTTTTCTTTTTTTCTTCTACGTGTACTTTTCCACGAATTGTAAAACTACCTTTTCCAGTGGTGTACATTTCCCTGATTCCAGATTTTCCTATAATTTCTCCACCGGTTGGAAAATCAGGTCCAGGTATAAAATTCATAAGTTCTTCAATAGAAATTTCAGGATTCTTTATTAATGCAATTAATCCATTTACAAGTTCTGTTATGTTATGAGGTGGAATATTTGTTGTCATTCCAACTGCAATTCCTGTTGAACCATTGGCAAGTAAATTTGGGAATTTTGATGGTAATACTTCAGGTTCTTTTAAACTCCCATCAAAATTATCAGTCATATTAACAGTTTCTTTGTCAATATCTTCAAGCAATTCTTCTGCAATCTTTGCAAGTCTTGCTTCGGTGTACCTCATTGCAGCTGGAGGATCCCTATCAATCGAGCCAAAATTTCCTTGACCATCAATAAGTTTATATCGCATCGTCCAATCTTGTGCCATTCTTACTATTGTATCGTAGATTGCAGCATCGCCATGAGGATGATATTTACCCATTACTTCACCGACAATACGTGCTGATTTTTTAAATGGCTTATTATGTGTCACTCCAAGTTCGTACATACTATATAAAATTCTTCTTTGAACGGGTTTTAAGCCGTCGCGTACATCCGGAATAGCCCTTCCTATAATTACGCTCATTGAATAGCTTAAATAGGATTCTTTTAATTCTTCTTCTATAGGTCTATATATTTCCATTTAAGTCCCTCCACTAAGAAATTTTCGCGCCTTCATCAATATCTTTGTCAACTGTTAAAACAGTTAAGTTATCATTTATTTTTGCGGCGAGTAACATTCCTTGAGATTCTATTCCCATTAGTTTAGCAGGTTTTAAATTTGCAACAACTATTATTTTTTTACCAATTAACTGTTCTGGTGTATAAAATTTTGAAATACCTGCTACTATTTGTCTTTTACCAAGCTCTCCAAGGTCGACAATTAATCTTAATAACTTTTCTGATTTTTTTACTTTTTCAGCTTCTACAACTTTAGCAACACGCAAATCTACCTTTTTAAAATCTTCAATTGAAATAAGTTCTATTGTATTTTCAGGCATTTTTTGCTGAGGCTTTTTTTCTCCTACTTTTTGAATGTTTTTTATATCTATCTTTTGGAATAGCGGCTTTTCATGTATTACATTTGCGCCCGATTTAAGAGAGTTCCATTCTGTGTTTAGTACAAATTCAGGATTAAACTCTTGTCCTAACCTTCTAAAAACTTCTGTTGAAGAATCTGGCATAAATGGAAGTAATAAAGAAGCGATTTTAATAAATGCTTCAAGGGTATTGTATAAAATAGTTCCTAATCTTTCTTTATTTCCTTCTTTTGCAAGTACCCAAGGTTTGTTTTCATCGAAATATTTATTTACATCTCTTATATAACTCCAAATACTTTCTAGGGCATTTGTTAATTTATAACTTTCCATGCATTCGGTATATTCTTTTTTTAGGTTTTTAAATTTTTCAATAAGTTCTTTATCCGATTCATTTAAAGAAGAAGGAGTTGGAATTTTTGAGTTAAAGTTTTTAACTACCATTGCAAGTGTTCTATGGAGTAGATTACCATAGTCATTTGCAAGATCTGAGTTCAATCTATTAACTAGGTTTTCTTCAGAAAAATCTCCATCTTTTCCAAAGACAATATCTCTTGCAAGGTAATATCTTATTACATCATTTCCATATTTTTTGACAAATTCTCTTGGATCAATAGCATTGCCAAGTGATTTACTAATTTTTTGACCATTAACTGTTAACCAACCGTGAGCAAATATCTTTTTTGGTAAAGGAAGTCCCACGGACATTAGCATTGCAGGCCATATAAGGCTGTGGAATCTATTAATTTCTTTTCCAATAAGGTGTAAATCGGCAGGCCACCATTTTTTGAAAGTTTCTTCGTCTTTGCCGTAACCTATTGCAGAAATATAATTAATAAGAGCATCAACCCAAACATAAATAACATGTTTGGGGTCATTCGGCATTGGGATACCCCAGTCGAATGTTGTTCTTGTTATAGACAGATCTTTTAATCCCTCTTCTAGAATTTTTAACATTTCATTTTTTCTAAATTCTGGTTCAACAAAATCTGGATTTTCTTTAAAATGTTTTAAAAGAGGTTCGGTGTATTTTGAAAGTCTGAAGAAATAATTTTCTTCTTCTACAAAATTTAAGGGTCGATGACAAGATGGGCAAACTGGGTTATTATTTTCATCTTTTTCTATTTCATCTTCGCTCCAATATGTTTCACATGGTACACAATACCAACCCTTATATTTTCCTTTGTAAATGTCTCCGTTTTCGAGCATTTTTGAGACAAAAAATTGCACGGTTTTTATATGTTCTTCATCCGTAGTTCTTATAAAATAATCATTTGTAATTTTTAAATCTTTCCAAAGTTGCTCGAATTTTTTAGAAAGTTCATCACAAAGTTGCTGAGGAGTTTTTCCTTGTTTTTTAGCAGCTTGCATTATTTTTTGACCATGCTCATCAGTACCGGTTAGATAGAATACTTCATATCCCATTAATCTTTTATATCTTGCTATAATGTCTCCAATAATTGTGGTATACGCACTTCCAATATGTGGTTCAGAATTGACATAGTATATAGGCGTTGTAATATAGAATTTTTTCACATCTTCACCTCCAAAAAAGTTCTCTTTTCATTCTAAAATATTATACCATACAAAGGTTTATCTTAATTGTTCTGTAACATTTGTATAGTAATTTTTGGGTTTATAATATTTTGAGATTTAAAGTGTAAAATAACAAAAAATTATTCTCATTGTTAATATTTAGCCATAAATCATTATAAGTGAATTAATTTTAAAGAATGTGGAAGTGTTATAATATAATCATCGGTAACATTACCGGTAATGATAACGGTAAAGTTATCTTAAACCAAGGGAGGGGTATGCATGAGAAAGGTGTTGTTTGTTTTATTAATACTAAGTGTGTTAGTTAGTTTAGGGGTCGCTGCAAAGGTAACCATTTGGTGTTGGGATCCAAATTTTAATGTAGCTATTATGCAAGAAGCTGCGGAGAGATACAAAGCTATGCATCCTGATGTTGAATTTGAAATTGTAAGTATGGCAAAGGCGGATGTAGAACAAAAGCTGAATACTATATTGGCTTCTGGAGTAAAGAAAGGACTTCCTGAGATAGTATTAATTGAAGATTACAATGCTCAAAAATATCTTCAATCATATCCTGGATCTTTTGCGGATTTAACAAAAAAATTTAACTTTAAAGAATTTTCACCATACAAAGTAAAGTTGATGACCTTGAATGGAAAAGTTTATGGTGTTCCATTTGACTCAGGAGTTGCTGGTTGGTTTTATAGAAGAGATTATTTTAAAGAAGCAGGAATTGATGAATCAGAGTTAAGAAATATTACTTGGGATAAGTTTATTGAACTTGGTAAGATAGTAAAAGAAAAAACGGGGAAATATATGATGGCAGGAGATCCATACGATGGAGGATTAATGAGAATATTACTCCAATCTGCAGGTTCATGGTATTTTGATAAGAATGGAAAGCCATATATTAAAGACAATCCAGTGTTAAAAGAGGCAGTAAGGTTATATAAAGAAATTCAAGATTCAGGTATTTCAAAGGAAGTTTCTGGATGGAACGAATGGGTTGCAGCATTTAACAATGGTGATGTAGCTTCTGTTATTACAGGTGTCTGGATTGTTGGATCTATTAAAGCAGAAAAATCTCAAAGTGGTAAATGGGGAGTTTTACCTATTCCAAGGTTAAATTTACCTGGTGCAGTTAATGCATCAAATCTAGGTGGTTCAAGTTGGTATGTTTTGGAACATTCAGAAAATAAAGATGTAGCAATAGACTTTTTAAGAGAAATCTATGCTAAAGACGTCGATTTCTATCAAAAGATATTAATAGAAAGAGGAGCGGTGGGTTCATGGATTCCTGCACAAAATGGGCCAGCATATAGAGAACCTGACCCATTCTTTGGATATCAAAGAATTTATCTTGACTTTACAGATTGGATGGATAAGATCCCACCAGTTGATTATGGAATATTTACCTACGAGGCAGATGCTGCATTAATGGGTGTTATGCCTGATGTTTATAATGGTAATCTTACAATTGAAAAAGCACTTGAGATGGCAGAAAAGCAATTTTTAAATACAATTGGTTATTAAAGTTAAAATTTGGGTGGGCCGCTCCCACCCATTTTTCTGCACCAAGGAGGGATTTAATGAAAATAAGAAAAAGTGAAAATATATGGGGTTGGGTATTTATTAGTTTGGCACTTTCAGGTCTTTTATTGTTTATCTTATACCCTATTATTTATTCGTTATATTTATCAACTTTTTCAACAAGAGGATATTTAAAACATTTTGTTGGTTTAGGAAATTACAAAAGGCTTTTTCAGGATTCTAATTTTTTGCTGTCATTAAAGAATATTTTTATAATATTTATTATTCAGGTTCCTATTATGTTATTTTTAGCTCTTATTTTTGCTTTTTTATTAAACAATCCAAAATTAAAGTTTAGAGGCTTTTACAGAACTGCTCTGTTTTTGCCTGCAGTTACATCTTTGGTGGCGTATAGTGTAGTATTTAAAATGATGTTTTCAACTCAGGGACTTGTTAACAATATTTTGCTATCATTACATATTATAAAAGAACCTATAAGGTGGTTGCTTGACCCGTTTTGGGCAAAGGTAACACTGATTATTGCAATGACCTGGAGATGGACAGGATATAATATGATGTTTTATCTTGCAGGATTGCAAAATATTCCTTTAGAAATTTATGAAGCAGCTGAAATAGACGGTGCAAGTAAAACTGTACAGTTTTTTAAGATAACAATTCCGCTATTAAAACCAATAATTTTATTTACTACGATAATGTCTACAATTGGAACGTTGCAACTGTTTGATGAACCTATGAATTTAGCTGCAGGTGTTGTAACTGGTTCAAGTGTGGGGCCAGGAAATTCACTGCTTACACCTTCGGTTTATATTTATAACGTTTGCTTTAAATACGTACCAAATTTTGGATATGCTTCCGCAATTTCTTATATAATAGTTTTGATTGCTGCTATTCTTGCAATTATTCAATTTAAAGTGGCGGGTGATAGAAAATGAAAAGAAAAATATCTACTTTTTTTGTCTATTTATTTTTATCTATTTCTGCATTTTTATCAATATTTCCATTCTATTGGATGATTGTTGGTAGCACTAATACTTCTGTTGATGTTATAAAAGGAAAGTTGATTTTTGGAACCCATCTTTTAGAAAACTTAAATAAACTTTTTAAAGAATATGATCTCTGGAGAGTACTTTTAAATTCAGTTCAAGTATCAGTTTTTGTTGTAATAGGTTCTTTAATAGTGGCTTCAATGGCTGGTTATGGTTTTGAGATATATAAATCAAAAGTTAGGAATAAAATATATGGTATCTTTATTTGGACTCTAATGATTCCTTTTGCAGCTTTAATGGTTCCACTTTTTAGGTTGATGAATGTTTTCAATTTAATTGATTCACTTTGGGGAATTATTTTACCGATGATTCCATCAGTTTTTTTAATCTTCTTTTTTAAACAAAATTTTCAACAGTATCCTAAGGAAATAATAATGGCTGCAAGGGTTGATGGCGCTAGTGAATTAAGAATATTTTTCTCAATTGTTGTTCCATCTATGAAAGCCACTTATGCAGCAGCTGCTATTTATGCTTTTATGACAAGTTGGAATGCCTATCTTTGGCCGCTAGTTATTATTCAAAGTTCTGAAAAAAGAACCATGACTCTTTTTGTTTCAAATTTGGCATCTGGGTATAAACCGGATTTTGCGCTTGTAATGACGGCTGTTGTATTAGCAACATTACCAATGATTATAGTATTTTTTGCATTGCAGAAATATTTTGTTCAAGGTGTCCTTGGTTCGGTAAAACAATAAGATTAAGAGGTGATTAAATGAAACAAAAAAAGTATGTCACAATTAAGGATATTGCAAAAGTTGCAGGTGTGTCTGTAAATACTGTATCAAGAGCCTTAAACGATAAACCAGATATTAATAGCGAAACAAAGAAGAGAATATTGGATATTGCTAAAAGTTTGGGTTATGTAAAAAACATAACCGCATCAACTCTGAGGAATAATAGTACAAAAATTGTTGGTGTAATATTAGCAGATAGTGCTAATCCATTTTATGCAGAAGTTTTAAAGGGAATTGAGGCTGCTTCGCGTAAATACGGTTATCAGATAATATTGATGAATACGGAAAGAGTGTATGAGAATGAAGAAATCGCAATAAAGACGTTGCTTCAAAGAAGGGTTGATGGACTTTTAATCGCACCTGTTCAAGATAGAGCAGAAGATATAAAGCGTTTAAATGAGAAAGTAAATATTCCATTTGTAATAGTTGGTAGACATTTCGAAGATATCAAAGTTGATGAAATTTACAATGATGAAAAAAAAGGTGGGTATATAGCTACAAAGTATTTAATTGATTTGGGACGAAGAAATATACTAATGATTAATGGAAGCATGTTTAAATCTCCTGCCAAAATGAGGTATGAAGGTTACAAAAAAGCCTTGAATGAAGTAGGATTAATAGATAATATGGTAATCTCTGATATAGATATCAATGGTGGATATAAAGCTGTAAAAAAAATATTGAAGGAAGGACAAAAAGTTGATGCGTTGTTTTGCTATAACGATTTAGTTGCCATAGGAGCTATAAAAGCTTTAAAAGAGGAAGGAATAAAAATACCAGAAGATGTAGCTGTGATTGGATACGATGATATTTACTTTTCTTCTTTTGTGTGTCCTACTCTTACTACAGTTAGAATTAAAAAATTTGAACTTGGGTATGAATCTTTTAAAATGTTGCACAATAGAATTTGTGGTAGAAGAAAAAACATAAAGCAGAAAATTTTGGATGTAGAGCTAATAAAGAGAGAATCAGCATAGGAGGTAGTTTGAATGCTTGTATGGGAAAATCCTAAACTTGTTTCAAAAGGATTAGAAGAGCCGCATTCATCATTCATACCATATTTTAATCCATTTTCTGGGCAGTTTGAATATCCAAATGATTATATTTCATTGAACGGAAAATGGAAAATAAAGATTTTCAATAATCCTTTTGAAGTTTTAAAAGAGTTTTTTTCTGAAGATTTTAACGATAACGATTGGGAGGAAATAGAAGTCCCATCAAACTTGGAATTTACTGGAAAAGTTAAACCAATTTATACAAATGTGGTTTATCCATTTGACATTGCTCCACCTTATGTTCCAAAAGATTATAACCCAACAGCAGTTTACAGAAGGAAATTTTTTATACCACAAGATTGGAATGATAAAGAAGTATTTATTAATTTTGAAGGTGCAAGATCTTTTTTACATCTTTACATTAATGGAAAAGAAGTGGGCTTTAACAAAGATAGTGCATCTCATGCTGAATTTAAAATAAACGATTACATTAGAATTGGAGAAAATACAATTTCGGTAGAAGTTTTAAAATGGTGTGATGGAAGTTATTTGGAAGATCAAGACATGTGGTGGCTTTCTGGTATTTATAGAGATGTATATATATATGCATTACCAAAGCTGTATATAAAAGATATCTTTATCAGAACAGATTTAGATGATTTGTATAGAGACGGTAAGTTATTTGTGGATTTAAAAATAATGAATAACTCTAATTTGAAAGATACAAATTTAAAGATAACTCTTTTAGATAAGTTTAAAGATGAAAAAATATTAATTGATTCGAAATATATCCTAAGTTATGGTGAAAACGACTTGAATTTTTCTTTTGATATATCAAAACCATTGAAGTGGTCGCATGAGACGCCAAATTTGTATGTATTAAAAGTAGAATTAGAAGAAGATCAAAAAAAGGTAAACTTTGGCTTTAGAAAAGTTGAGAAAAAAAAATGGTACTTTAACTTTAAATGGTAGAAAGTTGTATATAAAAGGAGTAAATAGGCATGAATTTGATCCTAAAAGAGGTCATTCAATTACAATTGAAAGAATGATTGAAGATATAAAGATAATGAAGCAACATAATATAAATACTGTGAGAACTTCTCATTATCCAAATCAGACAAAGTGGTATGATTTATGCGATTATTTTGGTTTATTGGTTATTGATGAAGCTAATATAGAAACTCATGGAATTGGTTGGGATCCAAATGTAACGCTTGCTGAGAAGGAAGAATGGCAAGAAGCTCATCTTGATAGAGTAAGGCGTATGCTAGAAAGGGATAAAAATCATCCGAGTATTATTTTTTGGTCACTTGGAAATGAAGCTGGTACAGGAATAAACTTTGAAAAAGCATCATTCTTAATTAAAAATAGAGATAATACTAGATTAGTTCATTTTTGTGGGTTAGGTGTTGATAGACTTTCGGATTTTTATTATCTTGATTTGGCGTCAGCAATGTATCCTAAAGTTGAAGATTTATTAGAATATTCATCTAAAAAAAGAGAAAAACCATATTTTATGTGTGAATATTCTCATGCTATGGGGAATAGCGTAGGCAATTTAAAAGACTATTGGGAAATAATTGAATCAAAACCATATTTATGTGGAGGTTGTATTTGGGATTTTGTAGATCAAGGTATTGAAAAAAAAGATGAAAATGGAACACTTTTTTGGGCGTATGGGGGAGATTTTGGAGATAATCCTAACGATAAGAATTTTTGCTGTAATGGTCTTCTTTTACCAGATAGAACTCCCAATCCTTCTTTACATGAAGTAAAAAAAGTATATCAAAATGTGGAAATAAAGTTCCTTGGTGATAATAGATTTTTATTTAAAAACAAATTTATGTTTACAAATTTAGAAAATTATAAAGGAATTTGGAAATTAAGAAAAAATGGAGAGGTTATTTTTGAGGGAGAGTTTAGAATTTCTCTTGAACCTGGAGATGAAAAGGTTGAAAAAATAAATGTACCAAGTAATTTTGAGGAAAACAGTGAATATTATTTGGATATTTATTTTGTCCTTGAAAATGATGAAAGGTGGGCTCAAAAAGGTCACATAGTTGCATATGAACAGTTTAAATTAAAAGATCCAGAATATGTGATGAATAAAAGTTTTAATGGAAAATTAGATTTTAAAGAAGATGGCAATAAAGTTTATATTTTAGCAAATGACGTGGAATATATTTTTTCAAAGACAAGTGGATTGCTTGAACAAATAATTTTTAATGGAAAAGAAATATTAAAAGAGGCACTTAAACCAAATTTCTGGCGAGCACCGACGGATAATGATATTGGTAATAAAATGCCTGAAAGATTAAAAGTATGGAAAAAAGCATCATATTTGAGGAGATTACATGATTTCAAAATTTTAAAAGATTATGAAAAAGTAGTGGTACTGACAACTTTTGAAATTCCAGAGTACTCATGGCTAAGTTTGACTTATATTGTATTTTCCAATGGTGATATGTTAGTTGATTATTATTTGAAGCCTTCTAAAGATTCTGTTGAAATTCCAAGAATTGGTATGCAAGCAAAATTGAATAAGATATTTAAACATGTAGAATGGTATGGGTTAGGTCCCCATGAGACATATAGTGATAGAAAAAATAGTGGTATTGTTGGAATATATTTAAAAGAAATTGATAATATGTATCATAAATATGTTAGACCTCAGGAAACTGGTAATAGAAGTGATGTTAGATGGTTCTCACTTAAAGATGAGAGTATGAATTTAAATGTTATAGGTTATAAAAACTACGTTAATTTTAGTGTTTGGCCTTTTTCAATGGAAGATTTAGAGAAAGCAGAACATATAAATGAGTTAAAAAAGAGGGATTTTTATACATTAAATATAGATCTTGCACAAATGGGAGTTGGAGGTGATGATAGCTGGGGTGCATTACCGCATAAAGAATATATTTTGTGGCCTAAAGAATATAGTTATAGATTCATAATTAACTTTTCTCAAAATGTAAAAAAGGAATGGATTAATATACCAATGATTAAAGAAAATTTTGAATTTTATTTAAACGTTCCAAAAAGTGTAAAAAGAGATACTCCATTTAAAATAGAGTTGTTCTTAAAAAATAATTCACCTGTGACCTTAAAAAAGGATATATTTTTGACTTTAGAAAATGAGATAGTTTATTCAAAAACGTTTTTTATTAAACCCTACTCACGAGTAGATGAAACCTTTGAATTAAAAATAGAAAAAAGTGGAGATTATTTATTAGTAAATAATTCCGGAAATATTTATAAAATAAATGTACTATAAGGAGTGATTCTAAATGTTTTCAAACTTTTCAAATGGTTATTTTTATGAGAAAAAAGAGGGCTTTGAAATAAAATGGAAGATAGAAAATTTTAGTATTGGATGGATTTTTTCTTGGAGCATTAAGGGTGAGGCAGGCATTTTTGAAGTTTTTAAGATGAAAAAAGCACCGGATTTAAAGCCTTATTCGTTTTTTGCTATTAATAGCGAAGGTTTGTTTGGATTTTTAGGTGCTAAAGAAGGAAGCATTGAAATTATAGAAGACGACGAAAATATTTCTTTTGTTATTAATTATGAGCATAAATCATTTGAAGATTTTTCTTGTGAAAATTCTTTTGTGATTTTAAAACATACTGATAGAGGTTATTTGCTTAAAACATATAAAAATTTAATTGAAAGTCAATTAAAAAGTAAAAAAAGTCAGTTTAATATGAAAGATGTTGTAATTTTTAACGAAGGCCTAAATTTTGAAAATTTAAATGGGAAATTGGTTGTATTTAACTCTAATTTTGAGGAGATAGATAAAAACTTGATTGAAAATTTAAAAGATTTAAATTGCAAAATATTTGCGAGATCAAAAAATTATCTTCAAGATTTTGAGTATTTGGACGGTTTTGTTTTGGAAGGATCATTTGAAGAAAATTATCTTTTCAGTAATGTTGGAAATTTTATTGTTCTTGATGAAAAGGAAGAATTTGAAGGAGAATGGAAAGTTTTGTTTGATAATGTTAAAAATAATAAAAAAATAGTTAGTTTTTCTTACGATAATGGTAAATATATTCTTGAAGCAATTAATAAGGAAAAAAGAAAAATAAAAATTTATTTGGATTTTGATAGAAAGGTATCTAAATTTGTGGAAGAAGATTTTATTAATTTAAAATCTAGAAAATTAATAAGAGAAGATGGAAGAATATTTAATTTTTATGGAGGCGATTTATAATGATGGAGATTAGATATAATCCCCTCACCGATGAATGGGTAATAATATCTGCTGAGACGCAAAAAAGGCCGGTTCAACCTGCAAAAAATAATTGCCCTATTTGTCCTGGAGGAGTTGAATTTAGAGATGAAACATATGATCTTGTAGCTTTTGAAAATAGATATCCTTCGTTAAGAAAGAATCCACCAGAAATAAAAGAAAGTAATAAGCTTTTTAAACGAATGAAATCATACGGTGTGTGTGAGGTTGTAGTATATACTTCAAAACATGATTCCTCTTTTCCAAAGATGCCTATATTCCAGATAGAAAAATTGGTTGATATGTGGGTTGATAGAACATATGAACTGTCAAAAAATGATTTTGTTAAAAATATTTTCATATTTGAGAATCGAGGTAAAGAAGTTGGTGCATCACTTCCGCATCCTCATGGCCAGATATATGCTTTTCCATTTATACCGAAAAGAATAGAAGCTAAATTAAATGCAATGGAAAAATGGTTTGATGAAAATGGAAAATGTGTAATTTGTGAGATTTTAGAAAATGAAACAAATGAAAGATTAGTATATGAAAACGAAACTTTTGTTGCATTAGTTCCATTTTATGCAAGGTTTCCATTCGAAGTTCACATTTATCCAAAAGGGCATATTTCAAATTTACTACAATTTAATGAGAACGAGAAAAAAGATTTTGCAAGAATATTGAAAGTTGTTACAAAAAAATATGACAAATTATTTGATCAAGAATTTCCTTATATGATGATGTTTTTCCAGGCTCCATTTAATACTAAAGATTACTCTGATATTTTTCATTTTCACGTTGAATTTAACCCGCCGAAAAGAGATAAGGATAAACTAAAGTGGATGGCAAGTGTGGAAACAGGAACATGGAGCTTTATAAATCCGATAGTGCCAGAACAAGCTGCAAAAATGTTGAGAGAAGTGGAGGTGGAGTTTTGAAAGTAAAAGCACCTGGCAGAGTTAATCTTATAGGTGAACACACAGATTACAATGATGGGTTTGTACTGCCTTTTGCTATCGATAGGTATGTAGAACTTGAGATTGAAGAATCAGATAAGTTTTGTTTTTACTCAAATAATTTGAATGAAGAAGTTAAACTTTCATCTTTGCAAAAAACAAATAGTTGGGCAGATTATGTTGTTGGAGTTATTAAAGAAATTGAAAAAAGAGGGTATAAAATTCAACCTGTTAAAATAAAGGTTGATTCTAATATACCTATTGGTGCAGGGCTTTCAAGTTCAGCTGCTCTTGAAGTAGCATCTGCTTATGCTATATCTGAGTATTTTGGTTTGAATTTGTCAAAAATAGATATTGTTAAAATTTCAAGAGAGGCAGAAGCAAATTTTGTTGGAGTAAATTGTGGAATAATGGACCAATTTGCTTCAGCATTTTCAAAAAAAGATTACGCAATATTTCTTGATACAATGACTTTAGATTTTCAATTTGTCCCGCTTAATTTAAAAGGGTATGAGATTTTTGTGATTGATTCTAATGTAAAGCATGAACTTTCAAGCTCTGAATATAACCTTAGAAGGCAAGAATGTGAAAGTGCTCTTGGAATAATTGGCAAAGACAGTTTTCGAAATGTGACAAGAGAAGATCTCAAATTATTGAATGGTACACTTTTGAAAAGAGTCCAACATATATTGGAGGAAAATGAAAGGGTTTTAAAGACAGTAAAAGCCTTAAAAGAAAATGAAATTGAGAAGATAGGAGAATATCTATATCAATCTCATGAAAGTTTGAGATATTTGTATGAAGTTTCTTGTGACGAAACAGATTTTATAGTTGACTTTTTAAAGGAAAAAGACGGAATTATTGGTGCAAGAATGGTTGGAGGAGGTTTTGGCGGAGGAGTTATTGTTATCTCGAAAGAAGGGTCATTTGAAAGTATTGAAAAGTTATTAGAAAATGAATATTATTCAAGATTTAGTATAAGACCTACCTTTTATAAATTAAATTCATCAGATGGTGTTACAAAGATTAAATAAAGTGCCTGGATATCCAGGCACTTTATTAATTAGATATTCCAAATTTCTTCGAACGAATGAGGCGTTTCACAGTATTTACATACAAGCTCTCCCTCGTTGTTTCTTATAAAAAATGCTTCAGCATTTTCTCCATTTACAGGATTTGTAATACAATTTTCATTTTTACATCTTAATTCTGAGAATCCGTAGATGAAAGGTGGTAAGAATATTCTGTATTTTTCAACAACTCTAGAGTTTTTGATTATATTTACAGTAGTATTTGGAGAGATTGCGGACAACATTTTTATTTCTTTTTTCGAAAGGTATCTGTTTGGAAGACTTATGTAACCTTTAAATTCTCCATTTTCTGACTTGAATATTCCATCAGCACTATCAAGATCAAATAATTTTAATATTTTTCTTATTTTTACTATAGTTTCAAAAATTTTATCTTTATCTTTTCCTTTCGCAATGTGGTCTATTACTGTTCCATTTTCAATCGGTTTTATTCCTCTTTTTCCTTCTTTTGAAACTCCTTTGGTACCATTTACAATTGGTGCAGGAATTATAAAATCTTCATCAGTTTCTTGGGGGTTAAAAGACGTATCAAAATTTGCTTTTAATGCTCCACCAAGCATTGATAGTAGAACTGTTCTAGTCCAATATCCATTTATTGCCTGTTGTTCCCAACCATTGAGAGGTAAGTTATCTAAAAAAGTGGGTATAGTTGGGTATATTTTATGCCTTGGAAGAGGATGATAAAATTTAACATCTTGTGGTATATTTTCTAGAAATTCTTTTCTAAAGGTTACACTTTTTCTTAGCACATGTTCTTTTTCTAAAATATCTTCTCCCATTCTTTCAAGCTGAAGCCTTGTAAAGTACCATATTTTTGCTACCTTATCAGTAGATTTAAGATATGATTCAATGGAATCGAAGATTCTAACTTCAAAACCATTTTCTTTCATCTTTTTGATATAATGAGATGGCATTGATATTTCTTCAGGTGCAATCAAGTCAACTAAAACATTTTTAAAAATTTTTAAGCCGTTAACTTTTGAGTGAACAGTTCTTCCATGAAGTAAATCTCCAACTAGAGCGATGTGAATAAAAGAATTGTCAAAATCCATTTGTTCAAGAAAAGTGTATTCATCTAGTAATTCTTGAGTTGGATGTTCGTGCTTGCCATCACCGGCGTTAATAAATGCAGGTTTTTCTATACCGTTTCTTTCAGCAAACTCTGATACTTTTTCATCTAAATACTTACATGTTCCCTCAAGTCTTGTTCTTAAAACAAAAATTGAGTAGTCACTATAACCTGTCAACATGTTAAAGGTGTCTAAGTAGCTTTCTTTTTTGTTAAAAGATGAATGTTCTGAATCAAAAATATTTACTTTTACATTTTTGTGGAATCTTGCTGCGTTAATGAAAGATTCTTTGGTTCTTGTACTAGGTTCTACGAAGACGATGTAAATTCCTACGTTTTTTTTGATTTGGAATTCAGAAATGTCGCTTTTTTCTTTCCAAAGTTTTTTTAGCTTTCTAGTTTGAGCATACAAAAACATTTGTTCATCAACTGAAAAATCTTCAATCACTGTAAGACTTCTTCCAAGAAAGTCGTTTTTCATCTTCCCCCCACACCTCCTGATGTATAATGAATATAAAAAAAGAGCCAACTTTAAAAGTTGGCTCTTTATGCAATGGAAATATTATCTTCTTCTTCCTCAATAACTTCCAGGAAAGCCTTAACCACTCTAGGATCAAATTGCTTCCCAGAGTTGTTTATAATCTCTTGTAATGCATAATCTTTAGGTAAAGCATTTCTATACGCCCTTTTACTTATCATTGCATCCCAACTATCAGCAACAGCAATTATTCTTGAAATAATGGGGATCATCTCTCCTTTCAGACCTGTAGGATAACCATTTCCATCCCATCTCTCATGATGATGAAAAACATAAGTTGCTATATCCTTAAGGGTTTCAGATGTTGATAGAAATTCATAACCATACACTGGATGTTTTTTTATTATTGCAAATTCTTCGTTAGTTAATTTTCCTTCTTTGTTTAAAATACCTGTTGGTATGGCAATTTTTCCTATATCATGAACGAGTCCTGTCCAGTAAGCGTCAGAAATTTCTTTGTGAGAAAGTTTCATTTTTTCTGCAATTTTTTTCGAGATCTCTGCAACTCTCATTGAATGTCCTTGGGTGTATCTGTCATAATATTCTAATATTTTTATCATAGAAAGCATAAGGTCAATTTGGAAGTTTCCATTCTTTTTGATTAAATTTTTGATAATCTCAGACGAAGAAATTAATCCGGTTAAAATTTCAATTTTTTCTTTTTCTTCTTTTGAAAGATTCTTGATAGTGTGAAAAACGGTTCTAAGTGCATATGATTCGTCTATGAAAAATTCTTTAACATAATAGTCTTTATAAAAGAAAATTTTGTCATTATTTTCTATTTTATTCCCAAATGAGTTAAGTTCAATAAATGAGTTACCGTTTTTAAGAAAAATTGCACCAGAATCAATTTTAGAAAAATTTTTAGAAATGAAAGATAAGACTTTGCTTGAAAAATCATTACTACTATCAGACAATGAATCGTTAAAATCATAGATTAAGCTTTTGATATTGTAGCGACTTGAAGATAAAGACTTTTTTAGAAAAAGCGCCGTTATTACTACGGCGTAGACTGAGACAATGGTTAAAATAATTGCCACGTTTTTCCCCCTTTCGATGAATATTTTACACTAAAGTTAAGATTACAAAAGATAAATTGACTAAAAGTTGTGGAACATTTTTTTCAAATTTTTATTACATAAATTTTAATTAATTTTTTTGATTATCAAATAAAGTTATTTTAATGAGAATTTTGAGTGTAAATCAAAATGTTAATAAAAAATAATTAAAAACTTGACAATGTCTAAAAATAGATTTATAATAAAAATGTACTTGGTATAGATGGGAGTGAGTTCATTGAAAAGATATGCTGAAATGCTTAAGGAAAGAAATATTCGCCCAACGGTTCAAAGAATAGAAATTTTGAAATTTATTGTTGAAAGTAAAAGGCATCCATCTGCAGATGAAATATACGAACATTTGAAAGGAAAGATTCATGCGATCTCAAGAGCTACTGTTTATAATACAGTTTCTCTGTTGAGCGAGAAGAAAGTTATTAAAGAGATAATTACTCCTTCATCTATAAGGTATGATTTTGAATTTGTAGAACATCATCATTTTTATTGCACTAAATGCAAGAAGGTTTACGATATTTTTGAATCTCTTCCAGAAGTTCCAAAAATTGACTCAGTGGAGGGTCATAAAGTAATGAATATTCAGTATTGTTTAGTTGGAATTTGTAAAGATTGTTTAAACGGAGGTGAGTAGTTATGGGCATACCATTGATTGGTGAAAGAATACCAGAATTTGAAGCAGTTACTACGAAAGGAGTTATTAAATTTCCTGACGATTTTAAGGGAAAATGGGTTGTTTTATTCAGCCATCCTGCGGATTTTACTCCCGTTTGTACAACTGAATTTGTAGCATTTCAAAAGAGATTTGACGAGTTCCAAAAATTAAATACTGAATTGGTTGGTTTAAGTATTGATCAGGTATTTTCTCATATCAAATGGGTCGAATGGATAAAAGATAAACTAGGTGTTGAAATTAAATTCCCTGTTATTGCTGATGATAGAGGGAAGATTGCAGAAATGCTTGGTATGATTCATCCAGCAAAAGGTACTAATACAGTTAGAGCAGTTTTTATAATTGATCCAAAGGGTATTTTAAGAGCAGTGTTATATTATCCACAAGAACTTGGTAGAAATATGGATGAAATATTAAGAATGGTGAAAGGGTTCCAAGTAATTGATGAAAATGGAGTAGCTTTACCAGCAAATTGGCCAAATAATGAGTTGGTTAATGATGAAGCTATTGTACCACCAGCATCAACAGTTAAAGATGCCGAACAAAGGACAAAGGAGTACGAATGTTTTGATTGGTGGTTCTGTCATAAAAAGTTAAATAATAAGTAAAATTGTAGTATAATATATATAGGACTTGTGGGGGCGGGAGTCTCCCGCTCCATAAATTAGAGAATTTTTGGAGGTGGATATTTATGAAAAGGTACGTTTGTACAGTTTGTGGTTATGTTTATGATCCAGAGGTTGGAGATCCTGATAATGGAATAGAGCCAGGAACACCATTTGAAGAACTTCCAGAAGATTGGGTATGTCCAGTTTGCGGGGTGCCAAAGGATCAATTTGAGGAGGAATAAGATATGGTTAGAAAAATAGCAGAAAATGTATACTTTGTTGGAGCAATTGATTGGGATAGAGAACTTTTTGACGAATTAATACCTCTACCAAATGGGACAACTTATAATTCTTATATAATCAAAGGAACTGAAAAAATAGCACTAATTGATACAGTTGAGCCAAGAAAAGAAGAAGAATTCATGAATAATCTAAAGAAATTGAATATTCAAAAAATAGACTATGTAATTTCAAACCATGCAGAGCAAGATCATTCTGGCTTAATTGGAAAAGTTGTAGAAAAATTTGGAGCAAAGGTTGTTACAAATAAAAAATGTGCAGATTTTTTAAAAACTCATATTCACATTAAAGACGAAGATGTGATAACTATTGAAGATGGTCAGGAAATATCTTTGGGAGATAAAACTTTAAAGTTTATATTTACTCCTTGGACTCACTGGCCTGAAACTATGGTTACTTATTTAAAAGAGGATAAAATACTTTTTAGTTGTGATTTGTTTGGTTCTCATTACGCAACTAGTGAAATTGAGCAGGTTGGTAGTGAAAAATTGCTGGAGATGGCCAAAAGATATTATGCAGAAATTATGATGCCATTTAGAGTTACAATGAAACAAAACATTGAAAAGGTCGAAATGCTCGATATTGAAAAGATAGCTCCAAGCCATGGGCCTGTCTATAAAAATCCTAAGTTGATTATTGAAGCATATAAAAAGTGGATAAGTGATGAAGTTGAGAATGAGGTAGTTATATTGTATGTTTCAATGCATGAGAGTACTAGAAAAATGGTGGAATATTTGGTTGAAAGTTTAATGGACAAAGGAGTAAAAGTAAAATTACACAACATTGTAAATGCAGATATAGGAGAGATAGCAATTGATTTAGTGGAAGCATCAACAGTTGTCATTGGAACACCAATGGTTTTAACTGGTGTTCATCCAATTGTCGCAGGAGCAATTTATTTAGTAAATGCTTTAAGGCCAAAAACAAAATATCTAGCAATAGTAGGTTCATATGGTTGGGGCGGAAAGTTTATCGATGAAATAAAGTCAATGTTATCAAATGTAAAGGCTGAACTATTAGAACCAGTAACGGTCAAGGGTTTGGTTGATAATGAAGGATATGAAAAATTAGAACATTTAGCAAAAGAAATTGCTGAAAGAAACTTAAATTAAAAGGGGAGATAGGTATGTTAAAAGAGAAAATGACAGAAGCATTAAATAAGCAAATTAATGAAGAATTATATTCATCATATTTGTATTTATCAATGTCAGCGTATTTTGAAGACATGGGATTAAAAGGTTTTGCAAATTGGATGATGGTTCAGGCTATGGAAGAAAGAGATCATGCAATGAAGATTTATAATTATTTAGTAAATCAAGGTGCAAGAGTTAAGTTATATGAAATAAAAGAGCCACCATTTGAATTTGGAAGTATAAAAAATACATTTGAAGAGGTACTCAAACACGAGCAACATATTACAAGTAAAATTAATGAGTTAGTTGATATAGCTGAAGAGTTGAAAGATAGAGCAACATTTAATTTCTTACAATGGTATATTGATGAACAGGTTGAAGAAGAAGAAAATGCAAGGGATATATTAACCAGATTGGAATTTGTTGGTGATGATAAAAATGCTTTATTCGTGCTTGATAGAGAATTAGCACAAAGACAATATGTCCCCCTTAATATGAACAAGGAGGGATAATATGGAAAAAGAAAAAGTATTAGAGGTTTTAAAAAAGGAAGGTAAACCAATGAAAGCAGGAGAAATTGCCGAGAAATTGGGTGTAGATTCAAAAGTAGTTAGTAAGCTCATTAGTGAGCTTAAAAAAGAAGGAAAAATAGAAAGTCCAAAAAGGTGTTATTATGCACCAAAGGAGGGATGAGTATGACTAAAAGGATTCAAGTATATAAATGTGAAAAATGTGGTAATATAGTAGAAGTTCTTCATGAAGGTGCAGGAACATTGGTTTGCTGTGGAGAACCTATGAAATTGCTAGAAGAAAAGACAGCTGATACAGCAACAGAAAAACATGTACCATTTATTGAGGAATTGGAAGATGGATATAGAGTAAGAGTTGGGGAAAATGCTCTTCATCCTATGGAAGAAAAACACTATATAGAATGGATAGAATTAATTGTGGATGGAGTAGTTTATAGAAAGTTCTTAAATCCGGGTGACAAACCTGAGGCTGAGTTTAAAGTGGCAAAAGGAAAAGAAGTACACGCAAGAGAATATTGTAATGTCCACGGACTTTGGAAAAAATAGTTTTTAAAAATTAAAATTATCCCCCAGCTAATTTGCTGGGGGATTTTGTTTTACCAATTAATGTATATACCTCCACCATAATTTAGATTTTGGTCAATATAAAGTACTGCTCCAAAATTATTGTGGAAAAGTTTTAATCTTCCAGAAATAATTTCTAGAGAGTCATAAAAGGCTGATATATCTATAAATACATTTTTATCAATGTAATACTTTAATCCAATTCCAAATTTCATGTATAAATTTGAAAGAATATTATTCAATTCCATTTTTTCTAGATTTAACTGTTTATCGATATTAAATTCTAAATAAAGTGGATTAATTGAAAATTTATCTTCAAAAATGATGCTTGTTTCAGTAGCCTTTTGAACATTTATTTTCCCACCTAACCAAAAATCGTTAATAGGATTAAATTTTGCACCTAAGTAAGAAAAAGTGTTTTTTTCAAAAAATATTGATAAATTTTCAGTTGAAATAGACATTAAAAGATTTTGGTTAGAAAAATATGTTAAATTAAAGGAATTTTTAAGGGAGAGTTTTAATTTTTCTATTTTATAACTACTAGATTCATAATTTATCTTTTTGATATTTGTTATAACAATAAATTTTCCAAATTTTCCTTCTAGAATTTTTCTTACTTCTCCCTCATTAGCAGAAAATTTTGCACTTGCTGAATCATTTTCGGTGGAAATTTCAAAAATTATCTCTGAATTATTAACACTTGCATTTAATTTTATTGAACCCTTAACGGATACTTTTGGATCATTTCCTGTAAAAAATCCAAAAGTATTCAATATGTAATTAAAATTACTTGTATATGGAAGAGCTTCTAATAGTTTTTTAGTATCTATATTGTAATTTTTTAATTCTGAGTTTTTAATATAGTAAATAGCATAAGAAATAATAGTATTATTCTTTGCATCTTTGTCGATATTTTCTAAAAGTTTTTTGTAATTATTCCACAAATCATCTGGACAATAAACAATGATGTCGTTTCCTACAATATAGTTTTTAAATGGAATTAGTTTTGATAATTCATCTGGAGATCTAAATTTTGGAGTGTATGTATGTGATTTGTAATATAGTATCGATTGATCAGTTATTATAAAATATATATCATTAATTTTTTCAAATGTATAATTAAAATTTGAAAGGATAACATTTAATGCTGTTTCAATTGAAACATTGTAGAGTTCCACTGTAACTTTTCCATTCAAGTTTTCAGGAAAAATTATTGATGTATTATATAGGGTTCCTAATTGCATGAGTGCATCTTTTATATCCATATTTTCAAAATAAACATCCTTAGTTATTGAAAAAGCATAAATTGTTAAGAACAATGTTAATATAGCAATTATTATCTTTTTCATAGGTCTTCACCTGCCAATCTTGCTTTTATGAATATTACAATATTTTTCTTTCTCGATGTATATGTACTATTTTTAAAAAGATTACCAATTATGGGAATATCTTTTAAACCTGGGATTCCGCCATCTTGTTTTGTAACTGAGTCAAAAGATAGACCAGCTATATAATAAGGTTGTTCGTATTTTATATCTAAATTTGTTTCAACTGAGGCACCAACTGGTGTAAATGTTGAAGAATTTTGTATAAAAGATTCAACAATGGATTTAAGTGTGAGATTTGCATGATCTGCAAAAACATATCCAGAAATAATAATTTGAGTGTTGATCTTTTTTTCAACATAAGTGTTATCTTTGCCAAGAGTAAAACCAACAGTTGTATATCCTGTAATTTGTGACGTAGAATTTGATTTTAATTTTAGTGTTCCTTCTGCTAAAACCTTTGCATTACCAGAACTTATCAAAGTATCCATTATAATATTAAAATTTACATTTAAAGGATTTAAAGATAATTGTAAATTGCCATTATTGTAAGATGTAGTATTGTTTTCTTCGTTGTTCCAAGATACGCCAAATTTTTTAAAATCGGATTCATCTATTTCTATTATTTTAACTTGGATTTCTGCAACAGGTATTTGTTTATCTATTAGAGTTATTGTTTCAGCAATTTGTGATGCTATTTTTGCAGGGGCATATATTAGGACTTGATTTTTATTGGGTGTTTTGTATATATAATTTGTCATTATCTTAGGTAAAGCATTGTAAAGGTCATCAAAGGTTATAAACCTTAGATTTAAAAGATATTTTTTTGAAATTAGTGCAAAATTAGGACTATCAGGGTTTGCAGTACCAACAAAATACACATTGTCTATTTTGGTCCAGTAATATCCAAGAGGTAATAACATTAAATCAAGAGCTTTTTCTAAAGTTATGTTGTAAGCTTCAACACTTATGAAACCAGATATTAAAGGATCATATATTATGGAAACACCTTCTTGCATTCCCATTTGATTTAAAGCATCTCTTATATCTGTTTGATAAAAATAAATATCAACAGAAAAAGCAAATGTAATTAATGATATTATTAAGATTACTAAATATTTTTTCATTTTTTAACATCTCCTATATTTTTTTGGTATTTGAAATCGGTTTCTCCATAAATTTTGTACATTATAAAGGTACTGTTCTTTATAATTTCATTGTAAGGTATTTCAAGAAAAACTTTTTTAATTTCACCTGGAAATAGTATAATTTCATTTGTTAAATCATTTGATTGAAGTTTTTCAGTTCTTATAACCTTAAAAATTAATATTGTATTTCCCGTATTTTTTACATTTAAAGCAAACGTATTTGTTGCAATATCTGTAATGAATGATTCAATATTTGGTTCTAAGTTACCATATCTTAAGACTATTTTTGGATTTTTAAAAAGACTAATTTCATTTTCACTATCGATATTAATTTTAAAAACATTATCACCATCTTTAAGTTTTTCAAGTCTACTATCAAATTTTACAAAACCGTTTATTTTTGAATAAGGAGATAATCTAATTTTACCAGGTAATATATTTATAGCTTTCGAAATTGTAGAGAGGCCAAATTGAGTTGATAAAGGCGAAAGGTTTTGAATTGTTATTTTTGAATTTTCAATTGTTCTTTTTACATTTATTAAAATTATTTCAGGATCAATCATTACTGCAACTCTATCAGAAGATTTTCCTTCGATTTTTAGCTTTTTAAAAGCTGTAACACGTACATTTTGAGATATACCATCCATTTGTATTTCAAAATCTCCTTTTGGCAATACATATGGAATAAAAAATTCAAAATTATTAGCCCTATCTGGAAAAACAACAAAATTATTACTATTTAATGGTATGGAAGTGATAATTCTGTTAATCTCTCTGGAGATAAGCCTCATTTCTCCATTAAGAGCTAAAACTGCGTTACCATTATTTTTTACATCGATATCAATAACTGTTCCAAAGTTGCCATACTTGTCAATAAGAGTTTTTGAAGCAGTTGTAGTTAGATCGTATATTGACACATCTTGAATTTGTGCTTTGATATTTTTAACAGTTGGAAAATCTAATATTATAAGTGAAATATAATCAAAAATTGTCTCAAAAACTTCTGATTGCTTTCCTTTTTGTTTAAAATGTATTGCACCAAATGCTTGTGCTCCTTTAAAGCCTGAAGGGATATTTATCTTTATTGGATAGTCAATTGATTGACCGGGTTGTAAAATTAAATGTGTGCTTTCAATTGTAATCCAATCTTTAATACTAAATGCATAATTTGGGATTTCATAGAGATATTTGGAGCCTTCTATTACAAAATCTGATATTTCGACGTCAACGTCTGCTATACTAGGACTATTGTTTGCAACATTAATTGTGAGCTCTATGGTTCTTTGATTTGCTTCAACATTTAGCCTGTTTACTAAGGGATAAATAGTTACAGCAAAGCCGATTGAAGAAAATAAAGCAAATAGGATTAAAATGGTAAAAAGTGTTTTTTTCATTTGAATGCCCCCTATGTTTTTATTTTAATGTATCATATAATTAATTATATCAATTTCGCGGTTAATTCTAAATCAAAGTTAAGTTCAAAAAATCCCATATACTCAAGGTATATGGGATTTCCCATTTAGATGATATTTACCTCTAGAAAGAAACGGTAGGAACGAAAGTGAGGCTAAGAACTACAGGGTAATCGCCAGCAGGTAAATCAGGATCGATACTATTGATGGTAAAACCTATAAGAT